>JAFDDB010000075.1 GCA_019311115.1 Deltaproteobacteria bacterium | reverse complement strand
CGAGTCACTCCCGCTCGCGGACCGCTGCGATCCGGACACCTCGAAGGTCTCGACGCGCTCCTGCTTGCCCTTCAGCTGCATCGACTCGAGGCGCCGGTAGTCGAAGCGGCCCCGGGTCTCGGCCTCGGTCCCAGCGCCGATGTAGACGTGGCCCAGCGGAGCCCGCCCCTTGAGCCGCGCCGCCACGTTCACCGCGTCGCCGAGCACGTGGAACTCGCGGATCGCGCGCCCGCGGAGGTCGCCCGCTACGAGCGACCCGGTGTTCACGCCGATGCGGATCTCGAGCGGCACCTCGAGTTCCAGGTCGCGTGCATAGTCGTCGACCAGGCGGAGCATCTCGAGTGCCGACTCGACCGCGGCGCCCGCGTGGTCCTGGAGCGGCACCGGGTGACCGAAGACGGCCATCAGGCAGTCACCCAGGTACTTGTCGACCGCGCCGCCGTGGCGGCGCGCGACGGCGTCGAGGCGCTTGAGACACTCGGTGACGATCAGGTACGCGCGCTCGGAGCCGATGCGCTCGGAGAGCGCGGTGAAGCCCACGAGGTCCGCGAACATCACGCTCGCTCGTTTGCGCTCGGCTCGGCGCGGGGCGGCGTCCGATGTCATGGGGTCGGATTGTAACTCGCTCGGCTCAGCGCCTGAACCGGGCCAGGGGGAGGAGCGCGGCGCCGAGGACGGACGCCGCACAGAGCACCGCGAACAGGTCCCCGACGCGTGCGTACGGGGTGCGTCCGGATCGCGGCTCGATCGCGCCGACCAGGACGCGCGCCCCCCCCGTGTCGGTCTGGGCGTCGACCCGCCCCCAGGCGTCCACGAGGGCCGAGGGGCCCGTCGTCGAAGCTCGAACCAGGGGGCGCCGCTGCTCGACCGCGCGGAACACGGCCATGTCGAGCATCAGTCGTCCCCACTTCGGCCATGGGGTCCAGCTGCGGCGCCCCCAGCCGTCGTTGGCCGGCGAGAACAGGTAGTCGGCTCCCGCGCGCACGCGCTGCGCCGCCACCTCGGGGAACATCGCCTCACTGCACACCAGCACACCCGCCGCGCCGGCGGCGGTCGGCAACGGCGACGTGACGGTTCCCGGCGTCCAGTAGCGGAAGTCCCCGAAGTCGCGCTCTGCCGGGTCGGGCGCGCCGATCGGCGCGTACTCCGCGAGCGGGAAGAGGAACTGCTTGTCGTAGTGGGCGAGCACGTCGCCGGACGGTGAGAGCGAGAACACGCTGTTGTAGTAGTCGCCCGGCGCGCCCCCGCGAGGACCGCCGGCCACGAGCTGTGACCCCGCCGGAGCCAGTACGCGGCCGATCAGCTCGCGGAACGGCGGCGCGTCCGTCACGTCGAAGGTCAGCGCGGCCTCGGGCCAGAACACGACGCGCGGCTTCACGAGCTGAAAGGCCGTCAGGGTGAGCTGCAGGTACCGGTCGAGATTGCGGCCGTAGAACTCGGGCTTCCAGCGGGAGCCGAGCTCCAGGTCTCCCTGCACGACGACAACCGGAACCGCCGATCGACCGGCACTGCCGGTGTCCGCCGCTCGCAGCACGTTCGAGCCGTACACGACCGCCGCGAGAGCGAGTACGAACACGACCGCGGATCCGAGCGCTGCGTTGCGGACCCCCACTCCCGACCGGCCGCGCAGGGCGAGCCACGACTCGGCCAGGGCCGCGTTCACCGCCACGACGAGGAAGCTCACACCGTACGGTCCGGAGAGCGAGGCGATCTGGATCACGGGCTTCCAGGTCACCTGCGAGTACGCGACGAGGCCCATGGGCATGTTGAGCGGCATCGACACGTCGTTCAGCAGCCGGCCACGCCCCAACTCGGCCGCGCACCACGCCGCGCCTGCCAGCAGCGGCAGCGAGAGGCGGTAGTGGCCGGCCAGCCAGCGGTACGCCGCGAGCCCAGCCGCGTAGTAGAGGCCCCCGTTCGCCACGAAGAGGCCCGCCGCCAGGCCCCAGCTGGCAAGCGCGCCGCGCTCGAAGTACTCCGCCACGCCGGGCGGCATGGAGTCGATGAGCAGGAAGAAGTAGACCTCGCTCCAGAGCAGGCCGAGCCAGACCGCCCGCGCGACGCCCCCGCCGCGTACGGCCACCAGGAGCGGAGCCAGACCGACCCACGCGATCGGCGCCAGGTCGAACGGCGGAAAGGCCAGGGTCACGAGCCCGGCCGAAGCCACCGTCGCGACCAGTCCCCAGACCGCACTCACGACGCGCTCACGGACGAGCGAACCCTCTTCGCTCCCGGGTCGCCGCACGGATCCACATGCCGGTAGGGTACATGGCACGATCCGCCGCGCGTCGATTCGGCTAGCCTCTGGTACGGTGAACACTCCCGGAGGGAAAATGCGACGCGAGATCTTCGTCCTGGCTGCTGCGGTGGCACTCCTGCTCGGTCCGGCGGTGGCGACGGCCGACGACGCCGAGACGCCGATGAACCGCGTGAGCTTCGTGGTGGAGCGCTCGCGCGACGTCGACAATGACTGGGTGACGGCCGTGCTCGCACTGACCGACGACGACGTCGACTCGGCGAAGCTCGCGAACCGGATCAACCAGACCATGACCTGGGCGCTCGGCGTGGCGCGAGGCCACAAGGACCTGCGCGTGAAGAGCGGCGGCTACAGCACCCATCCGGTCTACGGCGACACCGACCGGCGGATCCGCGCCTGGCGGGCGACGCAGCAGTTGGTCCTCGAAGGCGACAGCGCCGAGAAGGTGAGCGCCGCGGTGGGCGAGCTGCAGGGTCGCCTGCAGCTGCAGTCGATGCGCTTCTCCGTCTCGCCCGTGCTGCGCCGCCTGACGCAGGACGAGCTGATCGCCGAGAGCCTGGCGGCGTTCCGCGCACGCGCCGAGCTGGTGCGCACGAGCCTGGGCAAGTCGGGCTACGCGCTCGTCTCGATCTCGATCAATACCGGCGGCTCGGTCATGCCCGTCGCGCGTTTCGAGCGAAGCCGCGCCATGGCGGCGTCTGTGGCCCCGCCCGCGATGGAGGCGGGCACCAGCCAGGTGTCGGTCGGCGTCAACGGGACGATCGAGCTCGAGTAGCCGCCCGCCCGTCAGACCTTGCCGCCGTTCTCGAGCCACTCGGCGCAGTCGGGAGTCAGCACGCGGTCCTTGGCCTGCTCGTAGAGGGCCAGGTCCTCGTCGTCGAGCACGCCCTTCCAGCGCCCGTTGGTCCCCTTGTAGATGAACGCACTCTCGCCGCCGGCGAACATGCGGGGCTCGTCGCCGCCGACCTCGTCCTCTTCGGCGGCTGCCCGCTTCATGGTGTCGAAGCGGCTGCCGCGCACGATGCGGGCCAGGTCGTCGTCCGACAGGTCGTGGCCGATGATGCCGGCGATCCGCCGGACCGTCCCGTCCAGGTCGGCCAGCATGTCGGCGTAGTGCAGGAAGGCCAGGTTCGGGAGCTGCCGGTGATCCCAGTAGGTCTGGGTGTGGTGCATGTTCGACCAGAACGGCCAGCCCTCGGACTCCCACTCGAACCAGCCCCGCGTGATCCAGTCCCGGAAGCGGCGGTGCACGTCGGGCTCGAAGGGCGGCAGCGGCGCACCGCGGCGGTCGCCACCGTTGGCCGCCTCGAACGCGGCGTCCGTGTAGTTCCCGTAGTGGTTCGAGAACGACATGAACACGTCGCGCGGGTCGCGCGCGACCACCAGGTACTGGACCTCCTCGAAGTACGGAAGCCCGTCGAGCGGGAGGTGCGACTTGATGAAGCGCCGGTCCGTCTGGCTCTCCAGCCCGGCGAGCACCTCCTGGATCGGCGACGGGTGGAACCGGGCGTCGAGCCACGGAGACACCGTCTCGCGGCGCGGCAGGGGATCCTCGTGGCCCCGGAGCATGTGCAGCAGGATCTGCTGTGTGAACGTCGTCCCCGACTTGTACGAGGTCGTGACGATGATGTCGTCCGGGCGCGGCTGGAAGCCATCCCAGCGCTTCGAGTCCAGGTGGTGGTTCTGGTAGACGCGCGTCGGACGCGGCAGGAGCATGCCGGATCAGCGCGGGGCGGGCGCAGGGCGCGAGAGGAACGCGGCCGCGCCGTACACGTCGCCGACGCGCGCGACGATCCGGCCGTCGGCGTCGTAGGCCACGAGCGAGTCCGACTCCTGAGCGAGGCGAAGCGACCGCGTGCCGCTGGCGTCGGGGATGACGAGGGAGACCTCTCCCGGACCGACGGGCGTCACGGCGATCCACTCACCGCCGGCCCCGTACACGTAGCGGGTCTGCGGGTCTGCGGAGGCGAACGGGCTCTGACCGCCCCAGAACTCGAGCGAGTTGCCGAGCACGAGGTCGATGACGCCCCCGACGAGGTAGACCGGGATGATGCTCATGGCCAGGAAGCCGAACCAGCGGATCCACCGGTCGCTCGAGAGGTTCCGGTTGAACCCGTAGAGCTTTCGCGTCAACTCGAAGCGGCCGAAGCAGCCGGCCGTGGTCAGTGGCACGACGACCGCGAGCAGGATGGCGAACACCAGGCCCTTGCGACGAAGCACTCTCATCGGATCCCCCCATTGATTGGATGTCTCGCGCGGAGCTGAACGTAGCGGGGAATCTCCCGAAGTCCTTGCCCTGTCGCGCCGGTTGGTATTTCATGGATGGCCGTGCCGACCGACCTGCCCATCCGGTGTTCCTGCGGCGCCCTGCGCGGTGTCGCCCGCGGCGTATCGGGCGAGCGGGGAAACCGGCTCGTCTGCTACTGCGACGACTGCCAGTCGTTCGCGTACTTCCTCGAGCGACCGGACGAGATCCTCGACGCACACGGCGGGACCGACATCTTCCAGATGTCCCCCGCGCGGCTCGACCTGACGGACGGCCTCGAACACCTCGCATGCATGCGCCTGCGTCCGAGCGGAATGCTCCGCTGGTACGCGGACTGTTGCCGGACCCCGATCGGGAACACGCCCGCGTCACGACAGGCGCCGTTCGTCGGCCTGATCCACAGTTGCAGCGACGCGCCCCAAGGTACCTCCCGCGACGACGTCGTGGGCCCCGTTCGCGCGCGCGTGAACGCACGCTTCGCCAGGGGCGATCGCGCTCGGCTCGACGCGCACGACCGGGCACCGCTATCGCTGATCGTGCGCTTCGTCGGCCTGCTGCTGTGGGCCCGGCTGCGCGGTGACCAGTCCCGCTCCCCGTTCTTCGACGCGCAAAGCGGCGAGCCCAGCGCCCGTCCGCGGGTCCTCACCGCCGACGAGCTTCGCGCGGTCGAAGCCGCGCGCGACGCGGCCTAGCGGACCCTCGCCGGCTCGCAGTTTCGGATATCCTGGCCCCAGGCCCACGCCCGCCTCTCTTCCGAAGGAGATCCCGATGAGCCATCCCCTGCAGGTCGTCCGCCTCTCCGGCTCGCTCGGTGCAGAAGTCCGAGGCGTGCCCATCGGGAAGGTCGGCCCCGCCGAGGCCAAGGAGATCGAGGCGCTGCTGCTCGAGCACCTGGTGCTCTTCTTTCCCGAGCAGGACCCGACCGTCGACGAGCACGTGGCGTTCGGCCGGCACTTCGGCACGCTCGAGGGCCACCCGAACCTGAGCAACCCCTTCTCGGACCACCCGGAACTCTTCGAGTTGGCGGCGACGCGCGGTGGCATCGCCGACGAGTGGCACAGCGACATCACCTTCCAGGACCAGCCGTCGATCATGGCGATCCTGCACATGGTCAAGTGTCCCGCGGTCGGCGGCGACACCATGTGGTCGAACATGTACAAGGCGTACGACGAACTCTCGGCCCCGCTGCGGGACCTGTGCGATGGACTGACGGCTCTGCACGACGCGGCGCCGCACGGCAAGCCCGAAAGCATGACCGTACATCCGGTCGTGCGCGTGCACCCGGTCACCGGCCGCAGGTCGCTCTTCGTGAACGAGCACTTCACGCGGCGCATCGTCGAGCTGTCGCGCGAAGAGAGCGACGTGCTGCTCGGCTACCTGACCCGCTGGGTGACGAACCCGCGCTTTACGGTGCGCTATCGCTGGACGCAGGGAACCGTCGCCATGTGGGACAACCGCTGCACACAGCACTACGTGCTGAACGACTTCGACGAAGAGCGCATCATCCAGCGCGTGACGGTCATGGGCGACGTACCCAAGGCTGCGAGTCCGCCACGCTGGGATCCCTACGTGCGCGGGCGCTACGCCGGCGCGACGAGCCGCTACGACCGGCAGCTCAATGAGTACCTGGGCCGCCGCATCCAGACGCTCGAGTCGAACCGGAAGGACGACGCCTAGCGCGGGTCCGACGGGCGCAGCGCGAGCCTCCGGGCCAGGTCCACGACCAGGCTGTCCAGGTCGTGGTCGTCGTCGACCACGCCGAACACGTAGCGGTCGGGGCGCAGCACCACCGCCGGGTGGCTCTCGAAGACGCGGTCGGCCTCGCCCACGGTCACCTCGAGGCCTTCCAGGCTGACGGACCGGCCACCGAGGCGCTCGAACAGCGCGCTCGCGTCGGGACCCATCTCGATGTCACCCGGCTTGCGGCCCAGGACCGCGAAGCCCCGGCCGATGTGCTCGTCGAGCAGGCTCTGCCGGCCCTTGGCGTCGCGGACGATGGGCTGGCGCAGGAGTGAGCCGACAGCGTGATCGCCGCCGCTCTGCGCCTCGAGCAATACTCCGCCGCGGAGCGGAGGCGCCACGCGGCCCTGCCCGTAGCCGGAGCTCTGGTCGACCTCAGGGTGGGGGTCGGGACGGCCCGCCTCGCGGGCGGCCATCGTCTCCATCAGCTGGCCGACGGCGACCGCCCACTCCACCAAGTCGCGCGCGTGCGCATCGCGCTCGGCCGCGTAGCTGTCGAGCAGCGCGTCGCCGCAGACGCCCGACAGGACGAGCGGGATCTTCCATCCCAGGTTGACCGCATCGCGGAGGCCGGAGTTGAGGCCCTGCCCCAGGAACGGCGGGGTCTGGTGCGCCGCGTCGCCCGCCAGGAAGACGCGGTCCTGGCGCCAGCGCTCGGCGGTGGCGGCGTGGAACTGGTAGACGGCCCGGCGGCGGATTTCGTAGTGCTCGGGCTCGACCCACGACGCCAGCAGCTCGTGGATCTTCTCGTCGCTCTCCATCTCTTCGCGCGTCTCGCCGGAGAGCAGCTGGAACTCCCAGCGCCGGTTCGGGTCCTTCACGCAGACGTACGTGGTCAGTCGTTCGGGGTCGCAGACCTGCATGGTGACGACCGGCAGGTCCGCGCCGGGCTTCTGCACGATGTCGAGTACCAGCCAGTCCTGGTCGTAGCCCAGGCTCTGCCACTCGATGCCCGAGGCCGCGCGCACGAAGCTCGACGCCCCATCGCAGCCGATCACGTAGGACGCGCGCACCTCGGAGCCGTCCGCGGCCCGGACGCACACGTCGTCGGGCGAGGAGTCGACCGCGACCACCTCGCGGCCCAGGAAGACGTCGATCTCCTCGCGCTCCGCCACGAACTCGCGCAGCAGCGCTTCGAGCTCCGGCTGGTCGAAGAACGCAGTGTCGCGCCAGCCGTTGACGCCGATCTTCGCCAGGTCGACCCCGAAGAGCTCCGTGTGCGAGGAGTCCGTGAAGCAGACGCGGTCCACCTCGCGTGGCGCCTGGAGGATGCCGGCGACCGGACCCCCGAGGCCGATGCGCTGGAACGCGCGCACGGACTCGCCGTCGAGGCCGACGGCTCGCGGCAGCACCACGGGCTCGGTCGAGCGCTCGAGGATCGCGACACGCAGGCCCTCCTCGGCGAGCAGCAATGCACTGAACGCCCCGACGGGCCCGTATCCGACGATCGCGACGTCGTACTGCGCGGTCACGCGCTCACAAGTCCTGGGCGGCTTCGACGACCTCGAGCGGCTCCATGCCGAGCGCCTCGCGGTACGTGTTGTGGTAGTGGTGGAGGGCGGGCTCGTTGCGCCCGAAGGTCACGTGCTCCAACGCGCCGGACTGCGCACCCCGGTGGCCGCTGGCCGCCGCCACGTAGTCCTCGGCCTGGATGATGGTCGCGAAGCCCTGCTGGCGCATGACGAGCATGGCTTCGACAGTCATGCCGGCGCGCTCGGCGAACGCCCGCGCGCCCTCGTTCTCGAGGATCTCGGGGAAGATGTAGAAGCCGACCTGCGAGAAGCTCTGGTTCGCGTCCGGCCCGTCGGGGTAGACGCGGACCAGCGTCGGTCCGGGCCCGCCCACGATCAGCTGGACGTTCGGAAACAGGTAGTACACGGGGAGCGCGCCCTGCAGCACGTTCCACTCGTCCCTGGGCTTCGTGCGCAGGTCGTCGATCGACTTCATGCACAGCGCCATGCGGTGGTTGCGCCCGTACGTATCGTACATCTGCACGTTGCCGTAGAAGTCGTTGGCGAGCGTGTTCCGATGCAGCGCGTTGAAGTGGTAGGTCTCGCCGAAAGTGTCGATTGCCAGCTTCCAGTTCATGGGGTGGTCGTAGCGAACGCCCCCATGCCGGACGCAGCGCTCCAGGCCCCAGGACTCGAGCTCGGGCGCCAGGTCGCCGAGCAGCGCGTCGAGGTCGAAGGTCGCCCCGGGCTCGGGCGAGACCCAGAGCAGGCCGTAGCGCTCGACGGCGGGAAGCGACACGAGCGAGTTGCACTCGCGGTCCACCTTGCCGAAGTGAGACTCCTTCGGCACGCCGACGAGGGCGCCCTGGTGGTCGTAGGTCCAGGCGTGGAACGGACACTGGAAGTTCTTCCTGGTGCCGCGCTCCGCGTCCTCGACGATGGTGCCGCGGTGGCGGCACACGTTCAGGAAGGCGCGGAACTCGCCGTCGTCCGCCCGGGTGCAGAGAATGGGCTTGCCGAGGTCACCCGAGGTGAAGAACGAGCGGGGTTCCGGCAGGTCCGCCGACAACCCGAGCACCTGCGGATGCCCCTGGAAGAAGCTCTCCCACTCGCGCGCGGCGAGGTCGCCGCAGGTGTAGGCCGACACCGGATTCCGGAGCTGGTGCCCGGCGTCCACGTTCGTTCCCTCGTCCAGGTGCCGCAGCAGCCCTTCGATCACCCGGACCTGCTCTTCGTGTCGCATCCCCGCTCCTCCGCGAGACATCACGCACGGCGAACTTACCACCCCTCCGGGCGGCTTGTCCGGCACCCACGGTCCGAGCCGAGGGCTAGGCCGAGACGCGCGCGCCAGGCCAGAGTCGCAGGAAGTTCTCGCTGTAGAACCGGTCCTTTACGTCGTTGGACTCGGCCTCGAGCGAGCGCTCGAAGCGCCCGATCGGGTCGCGGCCACCCTCGATGTGCGGGTAGTCGCTCGAGAACAGGTACAGCTCGGGGTTCGACTGCCCGATCATGTTCGCGACGTTCTCGGCCGGGAACGGAGTGAAGCCCATCTGCTCGGTGAGCTGCTCGGACGGCCGCCGCGAGAAGCTCTTCACCGACTCGTCTACGCGCCCCCAGATCCGCGCGACCCAGTCCAGCCGGCGGAGCATCTCGGGCACCCAGCCCGCCCCGAGCTCGACGCTCGCACCGCGCAGCTTTGGATGGCGCTCGAAGATCCCGTCCATCACCGCCATGCTGATGAACATCTCGGGGGCCTGGTGCATGACCGTCGCGTCCTTGGTGCGCACGTTCTCGCCGCCGCCCATCCAGTCGCGCACCGCGCCGCGCCCGGTGTTCGCCCACGCCTTGTTGATCTGGAGCGGTGCGCCGCCGACGTGCAGCACGAACGGGGTACTCGACTCGGCCAGCCGCGCCCAGAAGCCGTCGAGGTCCACGTGACCCGGCGAGCGGTCGCCGCACGCGCGGTGCGGCACCCAGATCGCCTCGAGGCCGGCTTCGAGCGCGAACTCGAGCTCGGTGATCGCGCACTCCGGATCGTCGAGCGGAACGATCCCGACCCCCATCAGGCGGTCGTCGGACGCGCAGAACTCGCTCATGTGGCGGTTGTGCGCGCGGGTCGCGCCGTAGCGGAGCTGCGGCGACTTCTTCGCGCTCGGATGAAAGGGCATCGCGACGCTGTGGGTCGCGAAGACGAGCTGCTTCTTGAAGCCGAGCATGTCCAGGGCGGTCGTGCGCTCCGACGAGTCGAAGGCGCCGAGAGCCTGGATCTCCTTCGAGCGCTCGATAAGCTGGTCTCCCATTCCGATCAGCTCGCGCAGGTGCTCGTCGCTGTGCCGGTTGCCGCGAGCCACGATCTCGGCGACCTCCTCGTCGGTCACGATCGAGGCGCTGTAACTCACCTCGGGGATGTCGTCGCGAAGGCGCGGGTCGGCGTAGGCCTTCAGGAAGTCTGGCAGCTCCATGATGTGGCTATCGGCGTCGTAGAACGGGCGCTCGGCAGGGGCATAGGTCATCGGCGATCCTCGGGCAGGGAGTGCCTACGAAGCATAGCCCGAGACAGTCGGCTCAGGAGCGGCTCGAACGCCCTCGCGATCGCGGCGGACACCACAGACTTGGACCGGCGACTGCTATAGTCACCGGTGCGCCCCGTAGGAGACACAATGGCCCACGTCCGTATCGTCAACGAGGCTGAAGCGACGGGAACCGTCGCCGAGGACTACGCCTTCATCTCGAGTTCGTACTCCAAGATCCTCGGCGCGGGGACTCCGACGCCGCAGGTCTACCGCACCAACAGCGTCGTGCCCGAGCACTTCCGCTTCGGCGCGGTACAGAACCGCGTGCTGACCAATGACGGCAGCCACGACCGCGACGACGGGCCGGTCCCGGGCATCCTGGTGATGTTCGCGATCTCGATGTACAGCGCCTGCTTCTACTGAACGGAATCCATCGGAGCCGTGCTGCTCCCCTTGTATCCCGATGCCGAGACGCGCGCGAAGATCTTGGCGGATCCGCAGACCGCGCCGATCCCCGACCTGCACAAGGAGATGTTCCGCTTCTGCGAGCGCTTCGTGCGGGCCTCGTGGGAGATGACTCCCGACGACCTCCAGCGCCTGCGTGACGCCGGACTCACCGAGGCGCAGGTCGTCCTGTGGGCGACGCTCGGCTCGACGCAGTCCTGGTTCACGATGAGCGCCGACGGCGGCGGCATCCCCATGGAACGGGATGCCATGACCGGCCCCGGCGTCGGCAAGGCCCGGGCCGACTACGAGGCGAGCCCCGAGGGCCTGCTCGCGCCGGCCACCGCCGCGCGGGTCGGCGTCACGGCCCCCGCGAGTGACTCGGTCGCCTGGGTCGGCACCGACGAGACCCTTCCGCTGCACAAGGCCGCAGCGGACGAGGCGCGCGAGCGCTACGGCTTCGTGCCGAACCTGCTGCGCGCCCTCTCGCTGCAACCGACCTTCCACCCCCGCCACCTGCTGGCACTCGAACTGCTCGAGCGGCCGCAGAGCCAGACCCTCACGCCGCGCCTTCACGCGCTGATCCGCGCCCGCGTCTCGCACCTGACGCGCTCGGCCTACGGCGCGGTCACGACGCGCGCGCTGCTCGAGCGCGTAACGGGCGATGTGGAGCTCTGGGACCGGCTCGGAGCGGACACCGCACCGCCCGAGGCCGATCCGGTCGAGCGCGTCGTCCTCGACTTCGCAACCAAAGTCGCGCGCAACGCCTACAAGGTCACCGAGAAGGACGCGATCGCCTTCCGCGAGTGCGGCCTGGGCGACGAGGGCTACGTGGACGCGCTCAACACGACGTCGATCCAGGTCGCGATGGACCGACTGGCGAACGCGCTGGGCGTTCAGCCCGACGAGGAGCCGACTCTCCCCGCTTGAGCCGCGCCCCCAACCGCTCCCTGCTCTGCTAGTAGTTCCGTGATGCCCACGGACACGCCGCCACACCTGCGACGCGACCTGGGCCTGCTGCAGATCACGATGATCGGGATCGGCGCCATGATCGGCGCCGGCATCTTCGTGCTGATCGGAGCGGCGGCGGGCCAGGCCGGACCGGCGGTGATCCTGGCGTTCGCGCTCAACGGCGTGATCGCGGTGATCGTGGGCGCCCACTACGCGGAGCTGTCGGCCGCGATGCCGCGCGCGGGCGGTCCCTACTTCTGGCTCAAGCAGTCGTTTGGACCGGGGTGGGGATTCCTGGCGGGCTGGCTGAGCTGGTTCGCGAACATCTGCGCCTGCGCGCTCTACGCGCTCGCCTTCGGCTCGTTCGCGGCCGACCTAGCGCGCGTGACGCTCGGGGTCTCGACGGCGGATGCAGCCCGGCTCGCGACTCCGCTCGCTGTCGGCATCACCGGACTGTTCCTCTGGGTCAACGTACGCGGCGTTCGCAACGCGGGCTGGGCCGAGACCGCGCTCACCGGGCTCAAGATCGCGATCCTGCTCGTCTTCGTGGCTTTCGGACTGGGCGCGGTCTTCGGACGCGCGAGCTTTCCCGACGCCTACACTCCGTTCCTGCCGGACCGCGCGGCCAGTCTCTTCGGCGCCATGGGGCTCATCTTCATCGCGTTCGAGGGCTACGAGATCATCACGCGCAGCGCCGAAGAGGTGCGGCAGCCCGAGCAGACGATCCCACGCGCCATCTTCCTGAGCATCGCGGTCTCGGTGACCCTGTACATCGCCATCGCGTTCGTGCTGTTCGGGGGTGTCGTCGCGCCGCCCGGCGAGCGGGTCTCGACCTACCTCGGAAGTCTGGGCGAGCTGGGGATGGCCGAAGCCGCAGGCCAACTCATGCCCTACGGGCGCGTCGCGCTGCTCGTCGCGGGTCTCGCCAGCACCGCCAGCGCGCTCAACGCGACGGTCTTCGCGGCGTCGCGCATCAGCTTCGCGATGGGACGAGGCGGCGAGCTTCCGAGATTGCTCGGGCGCATTCACGCCCGGCATCTCACGCCCCACTGGGCCACCGGGGTGACGGGTGTTCTGGTCGTGACGATGGTGCTGGCGCTGCCGGTGTACGAGGTCGGCGCGAGCGCGAGCCTGATGTTCCTGCTCGTGTTCGTGCTGGTCTGCGCTTCGGTCGCGTGGCTGCGGCGCACCCAGCCCGACCTCCCGCGGCCATTCCGGGTTCCCGGCGTGCCCTACCTGTCTTGGATCGGCGTGGGCTCGGGCGTGGGGCTGGCGGTCGCCCTGCTCGACCTGACCCCGGTCGCGTGGGCGACGGCCCTGTGCTGGCTCGCCCTCGGACTCGTCATCTACCGCCTGCCCACCGCCCCGCCTCCGGGCGGCCACACCGCCGAGCGCTCCTGAAGCCCGGGCCGCAGACGCCACGAGGCCGGCACCGCCAGGCCAGCGCCAGGCTGGCCAACAAGAGCAGACCGTGAATCGGTGGATCGGGAACCGGCGAGCCGGGCAGGCGCACGTTCTCGATCCCGGACAGCCAGGTTTCGAACGCCTGGGTGCTGGGAATGGTCAAGCCGGTGCCGTCGAGGTAGAGCGTGTGCAGGCTCAAGCCGAGGATCTCGTCCGGCAGCACGCCAGTCAGGAACGGATTGCCGCTCAGGTCGAGCGAGCCGAGAGAGGCCAGGTCGCCGATCTCGGCCGGGAACACGGTTCCCGCCAGGTTGTTGCTGCTCAGCCCGAGCCCGGTCACATGGCCAGCGCTGGCGGTCACCCCGAACCAGGAAGCCGGCGTGATGGTTTCCAGCCAGCCGCTCGAGTCCGTCCAGCCGGCGCCCCCGAAGGCACCGTGGATCGAGACCAGCGCATCGCACTCGGCCTTCGGCACCTCGGTTACCGGGGTGCAGTCGAACGAGGCCGACATCACCGGACGGGGAGCCATGCAGGCGAGCCCCGCGAGCACCGCCAGCAGATGGGTTGGAACGCGCATGGGAAGGCCTTTCGGAGTGGGCGGCACTACGCCGCCCCCCGTACCGTGGTCGCGAGCCCGGCTTCGGTGTCACGCCCCGGAGGGCCCTGCTACGGGAGGGCGTCGAGGCCTTCCGAGAGCTGCTCGGCCAGGCCACCGCAGACGATCTCGCAGATGTCGACGACGGTCGTGTCGTGAATCCGGTAGATCGCCCGGTTCCCCTCCGCGCGGCGCTGGACGATGCCGTCTCTTCGCAGGTGGGCCAAGTGCCGCGAGACGCTGGGCTGCTCCAGACCCGCCGCGTCGGCCAGGTCCTGCACGGAGCTCTCGCCCTGCATGAGCAGGTTGAGGATCCGGAGCCGCTTTGGATCGCTCAAGGCCCGGAAACGGGCGGCTACGAGCTCGAGGGCCTCGTTCGTCAGGACGGGGTGCTTTCGGGTCGCCTTCTTGGGCATGGCGGAAAGGTATTGACGTTCTCGATGAATGTCAATATACAGATATTCGAATATACGGATATGGAGATGATATGTTCGCCATCCGCAGACGGATCGAGGCCGGAGTGATCGGCGCGCTGCTGTTGACGCAGCTCGCGACGCCGGCTCCAGCTCGCGCCGAGGCCCTGACGCGGACGGTCACGCTGATCCACCTGAACGACCTCCACGCCAACCTCGTCCCCCACCTGGACCTCGAGCGAGTCGTACCGGCCGACGGCGCGCCGGCTTCGATGCGTGTTGCGGAGCGCGGAGGCATCGCCCGCATCGCGACGCTGGTCGCGCGCATCCGTGACGAGAACCCGGACGCCGTGCTGATGAACGTCGGCGACACCTACCACGGGGGCGTCGAGGCCCTCTACACGCGCGGCAACGCCATCGTCCCGGCCGTGAACGCGCTCGGCATCGACGTGGGCGTCCCCGGAAACTGGGACTTTGCGTACGGCGGCGTCACGACGAGGATGCGCTACTCGGCCGAGCCGGCGTGGCCCGCCCGCTTCCTCAACTGGCTGATCTGGGGCGAGCCCGTCGAGCGCCCGAACTTCCCCAACCTGGCGGCGAACCTCACGCAAACGCTCCCCCCCATGGCGCGAGGAGATCTCCTGCTGCCGGCGACCCTGTTGCGCGACGTGGGCGGCGTGCGCGTCGGCTTCATCGGTCTCACCTCCGACATGGTGCCGCGGATGGCCAAGCCCTTCGAGTGGGGCTTCGATTTCCTGCAGGGGGAAGAGAACTACCGCGAGCTGATCGACCGCGAGGTGGCGAAGCTTCGTGAAGAGGGCGCCGAGGTGGTGGTGGTCATGAGCGAGCTCGGGCTGCACAGGGACCACCGCCTGGCCGGGATCGTGAAGCCCGGAGTGGACGTGTTCTTCTCCGCGCACACCCACGAGGTCACTCTCGTGCCGCTCGACTCGGCGAGCGGCGCCGTCGTGGTCGAAGCGGGGAATGACGGGTTCCTGGGGCGCATGGACCTGGCGGTTCGCGAAGGCGCGGTGGTCGGGCGCAGCTGGCGCGTGATTCCCGTGGACGCGTCCGTGCCGGACGATCCGAGAGTCTTGCGGCTCGTCGACCAAGCTCGCGCGCCCTTCCTCGCACCCGACGTGGACATGGAGCTTCCGGCGCCTTGGGTGGAGCTTCCGCTCACGCGCCCGATCGACACCGTGGTCGGGCGGGTCGACAGGCTCCTGCACCGGCGCAACTCGCTCGAGAACCCCTTCAACGCGATGCTCGCCGAGGTGATTCGGCAGGTCGCGGGCACGCAGATCGCCATGACCCCGGGGTTCCGGTTCGACGCGGTCGTCCCGCCGAGGGAGGAGCAGAGTGACTCGTCCCCGGGAGCGTCCGGCGAGATCACGCTGGAACAGCTGTACCGGTTCCTGCCGATCGCCCCTTCCCTCGCGGTCGGAGAGATCCGGGGCGAAGACCTGCGCGACATCGTCGAGCTCGAGCTCACCCGCGTCTTCTCCGCAGATCCGTTCCAGCACAGCGGGGGCTGGTTCGGCAGCTTCGGCGGACTCGAGATCGAGGTCGACCTGGCGCAGCCGGATGGAGAGCGGATCCTGCGCCTGCACCTGTCGGGGTCCGAGCAGCCGATCCGCGACGACGAGATCCTGACGGTGGCGAGCTGCGTCCGGCCCTTCGACGAGGACGGCGTCATGTGCAGCAACCCCGCCTACCTCGAGGTCACCGAGCTCGAGAACCCTGCGACCGGCCGTGCGTGGTCGCCGCTGGAGCTGCTGGCGAACGCGTTCGAGACGGGAAGCGCGCCGGTCGCTCCGAACTCGCGCGTCGACGACCGGGGAGGCATTGCCCTCTGGCCGCAGGGCCGCTTCATCCAACCCGTCCACTGAGGAGCATCCGATGGCCCGCAGAGACCTGCACGCCGCAGTCGTCGGCATCGGCATCGAGCATCCGCGGGGTGTCACGAGGACGCTGATCGGAGTCGCGCTGGTGCTCGTGGTGGCCGTGGCGCTTCCGACGATCTGGCCTCAGACCTTCTCGCTGTTGGAGCCGGTCCGGATCGACACGGACCCCGAGAACATGCTGCGCGCCGACGAGCCCTCGCGCGTGTTCCACGACGAGATGAAGCGGGAACTCAGCCTCTACGACATGGTCGTGGTCGGAGTGGTGAACGAGGAGCACGCCGACGGCGTCTTCAATCCGGGGTCGCTGCGGCAGGTGCACGCCCTGACCGAGTTCGCGAAGACCCTGCGTTGGCCCTCTCCCGGGGATCCGGATCGCAGCGAGGGGGTGGTGGCGGCCGACATGATCGCGCCCTCGGTGGTCGACAACATCGAGCAGGCGGGCGCGGGAAGCGTCCGGTTCGAGTGGCTGATGCCGGAGCCCCCTACGACGCGCGAGGAGGCGCTCGCGGTCCGGGACAAGGCGGCGCGCATCCCCCTCTTCGAGGGCACGATGATCGCCTCGGACGGCCGCGCCCTGGCGCTGTACCTGCCGCTCACGTCGAAAGACGCGAGCTACGAAGTGTATCGACGGCTGCAGGAGAAGATCGAGACCTTCGACGGACCCGAGGAGTACTTCATCACCGGACTTCCAGTCGCCGAGGACACGTTCGGCGTCGAGATGTTCGTGCAGATGGCCATCAG
>JAFDDB010000074.1 GCA_019311115.1 Deltaproteobacteria bacterium | reverse complement strand
CCTGGTCGTCGATGACGAGCCCGATCTCCTGGAACTCGTGCGTTTCAACCTCGAGGATGCCGGCTACGGAGTCGAGGTCGCGTCATCGGGAAGCGCCGCCCTCGAGGTCCTGCGCCGCAGCGTGCCGGACCTGCTCGTGCTCGACCTGATGCTGCCCGACGTGTCGGGCACCGAGATCTGCCGCCGCGTGCGCTCCGACGCGCGGCTCGCCAACCTGCCCGTCATCATGCTCACAGCGCGATCGAGCGAGATCGACCGCGTGGTCGGCTTCGAGGTCGGAGCCGACGACTACGTAACCAAGCCCTTCAGCCCACGTGAACTGGTGCTGCGGGTCCAGGCGGTCCTGCGACGCCGCGCCGCGGCGGACGACGACGCCGAGACGCTGGAGTGCGGAGACCTGCGGGTCGAGCGCAGCTCGCACCGCTGCTGCGTCGCCGACGAGGAAGTCCAGCTCACGGCCAAGGAGTTCCGGCTGCTCGAGGCCTTGATGAGCCGGCCGGGGCGGGTGCTCACCCGCGAACGGCTGCTCGACGAGGTCTGGGGCAGTGACATCACCGTGACGCGGCGCACCATCGACACGCACCTGAAGCGCCTGCGTGAGAAGCTCGGCACCGCCGGCGACCTGATCGAAACGGTACGCGGAGTCGGCTACCGCTTCGCCGACTGAGTCATGAGCCGGATCCAGCTGAAGCTCGCCGCCGCCCTGGCTGGCTTGGCGTCCGCCGTCACCCTGGCAGGTGGATACCTGGCGGAGTCGGGCCTCCGGGCGCGGCAGATCGAGCAGATCGAGCAGTCGCTCGACGAGCGTTCGCGGCTGGTGATCGAGAGCTTGGGCGATCTTCCCTTCGAGCCGGAGCGCGCAGAAGCCCTCTACGAGCGGGCCGCCGGCGCTGCACACGCGGCCAACGCGCGAGTCACGTTCATCGCGCGCGGTGGCCGGGTGGTCGCCGACTCGGGAGTCGCTCCCGCAGATCTGGCCCGCGTCGAGAATCACGCCGACCGCCCCGAGGTCCGCGCCGCGCTCGAAGGCCGGGTCGAGAGCAGCACACGGCTCAGCCAGACGGTCGGCCGTCCCATGCTCTACCGCGCATTGCCGCTGCCGGGCGAGAGTGGAGCGGTCGTGCGGCTGGCTGTGGACCTGTCCCAGGTCGACGCGGCGGTCGCGGGGCTTCGCCGGGAACTGCTGATCGCGGGCGCGATCGGACTGGCCGCGGCGGCCGCCCTCGCCTTCGTTCTCTCCGGCCTGCTGCTGCGTCCGCTCGACGTCATGCGCCGGACGCTGGCTTCCCTGGCGGACGGCAAGCTCGACCAGCGCGTTCGCTCGACGTCGCGCGACGAGCTTGGCCAGATCGCCGACGCGATCGACCACATGGGCGAGCAGCTCGAGCTGCGCCTGGCCGAGCTGGTCCGCGAGAAGGAGCAGCTGCAGGCCGTGCTTCGCGGCATGGTCGAGGGTGTCCTCGTCATCGACGGGCACGGTCGCATCACGCTCGCCAACCGCCGCCTGCGCGAGCTCTTCGACCTTCCCGAGGACGTCGAGGGAACGAGCCCGCTCGAGGCGATCCGTCACGCCGAGCTCGAGTCGCTGCTCCTCGACGCCGCGGCGGGAGACGCGCCGGTCCTGCGCGAACTCGACTTCAGCTCGCCACGCCCGCGGACCGTGCGCGTGCACGCCGCCTCGCTCGAGGACACACGGGCCGGCGGCGTGGTAGCCGTCTTCCAGGACGTGACCGAGGTCCGGCGCCTCGAAGCGGCTCGCCGGGACTTCGTCGCGAACGCGTCGCACGAGCTACGGACACCGCTCACGGCGATCCAGGGCTTCGCCGAGACGCTGGTCTCGCGCGACCTGCCCGCCGCCGAGCGCAAGCGCTACCTGGGCATCCTGTACCAGCACTCCGAGCGGCTGGGGCAGCTGATCGAGAACCTGCTCGAGCTCTCCCACGTGGAGAGCGGACGGCGCGAGCTCGAACGCGTCGACGTCGACCTGCGGAGCGAGGCCGACCGCGCACTCGAGCGCATGCGTCCTCGCTTCGAGGAGCGCTCGATCCGCACGCGCCTCGTGACCGGCCCCGGCGCCGGGGAGAGCGCCCTCACCGCGCGCGCCGACCCCCGGGCGGTCGACCAGGTTCTCGAGAACCTGCTCGACAACGCGATCAAGTACACGGAGCCGGGGGGCAACGTCGAGCTGCGGGTCTCGCTGGACGGCGACCGCGTCCGCATCGACGTCGCCGACGACGGCATCGGAATCCCTCGCGAAGACTGCGCCCGCATCTTCGAGCGGTTCTACCGCGTGGACAAGGCCCGCTCGCGCGCGCTCGGCGGGACCGGTCTCGGCCTCGCCATCGTCCGCCACCTGGTCGAGTCGATGGGCGGCGAGGTGTCGGTCAAGAGCACTCCCGGAGCCGGATCCGTGTTCAGCGTCTCCCTGCCCCGCTCCCCCTGACGCTCCGGTAGGATCCCCCTTGGAGGAACGCATGATCCGCACACTTGCCACCCTCGGACTCGCACTGACCCTCGCCCTGGCCCTCACGACCGGCTTCGCCGGTCGCGCCCCGGCGCAGTCCGCCACCGCGCGCAAGCCGTCGACGCCCGGCGCCCGGGTGTACGTGATCTCGCCCGCAGACGGCGCGCCGGTCGCGTCTCCCGTCACGGTCCGCTTCGGCCTGGCCGGGATGGGGATCGCGCCCGCCGGCGTCGACCGCGCAGGCACGGGCCATCACCACCTGCTGATCGACACCGACCTTCCGAGCCTCGACGTGCCGCTCCCGGCCGACGCACACCACGTGCACTTCGGGGGCGGTCAGACCGAGACGGTGCTCGACCTGGCGCCCGGAAAGCACACGCTCCAGCTTGTGCTCGCGGACGACCGCCACATTCCGCACGACCCGCCGCTGGTCTCGGAGCGCATCGAGATTCAGGTCCGCTGACGCCCATCGCTTGAACGCGCCCCACCGCGCGTTCCACAATGCGGCATGGCTGTCTACGAAGAAGACCTCGACGAGGCGATCGAAACGGTTCGCGCCTGGATCGCGGAGGCGAAGAGCATCCTGGTGCTGACCGGCGCCGGGATCTCGACCGACTCGGGCATTCCCGACTTCCGCGGACCGAAGGGCCTGTGGACGAAGAACCCGAAGGCGGAGCGCATGGCGACGCTCGACCACTACATGTCGAGCGGCGAGGTCCGCGAGCGATCCTGGAAGAACCGCGCGGATGCCGGCTATGCCGAGCGCGAGCCGAACGCCGGCCACCACGCCCTGGCCGATCTCGAGAAGACGGGGCGGCTGCACACGCTGATCACGCAGAACGTCGATGGGCTTCACCTGCGAGCGGGAACCTCCGCCGAGAGGCTGGTCGAGATCCACGGCAACGTCCGCGAGGTCGTGTGCATGGACTGCGGCGAGCGCGCGGCGATGGAACGGGCCCTCGCGCGGGTGCGGGCCGGAGAAGCCGACCCGCCGTGCCGCAGCTGTGGAGGAATCCTCAAGTCCGCGACGATCTCCTTCGGGCAGGGACTGGTGCGCGACGACCTGCAGCGGTCCGAGGAGGCCGCACAGGGCTGCGACCTGCTGCTGGCGATCGGCTCGACGCTGGGCGTGTTCCCGATCGCGAACGTCGTCCCGGTCGCGAAGAGCCAGGGCTCCCGCATCGTGATCCTGAACGCGGAGGCCACCGAGATGGACGCGCTCGGAGACGTGGTCATCCGCGGCTCGATCAGTGACGTGCTTCCGCGACTCACGTCCGGCACCGCCTGAGCGTGGGGCTACGGCAGACCGCAGAGTGGCTGGTCGAGACCGGGGGGCCCGTCGTCCGTCACCGGGCGGCGCGCGAGCTGCTGCACCTGAAGGTCGGCGACGCGGAGCTGCTGGCCGCTCCATCCGTCGTGGACTGGCTCCGGAGGATCGAGCCTCCCGCGGCGGGGAAGACCCTGCACGGGTCGCTTCCGACTCACTTCGAGAACGTGATCGGCCGGCTCACCGACCTGGGCTGCCGGAGGGGAATGGCGCCGCTCGACCGCGGCACGCGCGCGCACCTTCACTGGCTCGAGACGGACGACGACCCGGACGGGTACGCCGGCTTCCAGCGCGCGAACGTGGCCAACGGCCTGGCCTGGGCCGGCTACGACCGCGTCCCGGCGATCCGCTCGCGCCTCGAGGACCGGCTCGCGACGCTCTCGGCCTTCGCGCGGCGCAAGCGCTACGACATCTACGTCGACCCCGACGACTACCCCGGCCAGGTCCGGGGCAGACCGCTCGTCGATCCGGCGCTGCACGCCGACGGAACGCTTCCGCTTCCCTCGATCTGGGACATGTACGCGCTCGTCCGGCTGCGCGCCTCGACTGACGACCGGGCCATCGAGCGCAGCGTCGACTCGGTGGCGCGCTACGTGCTGAACGACGAGTACCAGGCGCTGGCGCCCGGCTACGGGACCCTTCGCACGGGCCGCTACCGCGACTGGGCCATTGGCGGCGACGTGAAGCTGCCCGGCTTCCTTTCCGGCCGGCCGGATCCGCGGGCGGGCGCGCTGGCGCTGCAGCGGATCGAGCTGATGGCGGCATTTCCCGCGGCTCGGCGCACCCCCTGGTTCCGCGCCTGGATCCGGCACCTGGACGAGTTCCGGACCCGGCGCGGCACCTGGGCGTTCCCGCGCAGCTACCTGCCCCAGAAACGCAGCGGTTACTGGGTCCTGGCCAGCTACCGGGGCCTCGAGGAGAGCCGCCGACGGGCGCTGGCGCTCGAGATCGAGTCGACGTTCCGGATGCTCTCGATCAAGCAACTCTCGGCGTGACCGACCGGAACCCCTCCCCGGCGCGACGGGAGGAGTGGTAGGATCGCGCGACCGATCCGACAGGAGGGAGCAGGATGCGGCGACTGGCGAAGGGCTTCTCGATGGGCCTTGCCCTGTGTCTCACGGTGCTGTGGGCCAATCCGGCCGAGGCGAACGGCTGGAACAACTTGAAGGCCGGGGTCCAGGGAATCATCCAGTTCCCGGCCGATCCGGTGATCCACATCTTCACGCCGCCCGAGGACTTCATCGACGAGCTTCCCGCGGGACGGTACACGGCACACTTACTGGGCATCTTCTCGGGCACCCTGCTCGCCGTGTACCGGGTGGGCATGGGCGCGACGGACATCGTGCTCGCCCCGTTCTGGGTCTTTCCGACCATGAGCCCCGAGGCGCGCTGGAACTGGTTCGACGCGGAGTACGAGGACCTCTAGGCCGCGGCTGCGCCGCCCCGGTGGAGATCCACTTCGCCGGAACCGTTAAGGCAGGTGCGGGTCCGTGGGCCCGCCAGCCGGAGCGGTGCACCCTTGGCGACACACGTCGACATCCCGGACCTGGTCGCGGCGTCGCTGAGCGACGTCGGCCGCACCCGTTCCGAGAACCAGGACCTCTTCGGCGACTTCCAGCACGGGACGGGCGGGCGGCTGCTCGTCCTGGCCGACGGCATGGGCGGACCGAAGGGTGGAGCCACTGCCAGCCGGATCCTGGTCGACGGGCTGGCGGACTTCTTCCGCAGCGAGGACGGCTCCGTCGAGGAACGGCTGCGCCGATGCTTCGATCTCGCGAACCGGACGATCTACGAGCGCGCGAACTCCGACACGTCCCTCGAAGGAATGGGTACGACCGGCGTGGCCTTGCTCTTTACCGCCGAGTGCGCACACCTGTGCTGGGTCGGCGACAGCCGCGCCTACCGCCTGCGGGACGGTGAGCTGCAGCAGCTGACCGAGGATCACTCGCTCGTGAGCGAGCTCGTGCGCAGCGGCGTGCTCTCGGCCGAGGAAGCGGCGAACCACCCGCGCCGGAACGAGCTGACCCGCGCGGTGGGCATCGCCGAAGGCGTCGACGTCGACGCGATCGAGATCGACGTGCTGCGGACGGACCGCTTCCTGCTCTGCTCGGATGGCCTGTCCGGAGTGGTCCCTCACGCGGAGATCGCGTCCACGCTGGCCGCGCACGCGCCGGAGCTCGCCGCGCGCGCGCTCGTCGACCGGGCAATCGCGCTCGGCGGGCCCGACAACGTCACCGTCCAGATCGCCGCGTTCGGCGCCGAACTGCGCGAGGCCGCCCGGTCCGAACCGGCTCCCGTCCCGTTCACCTCGCAGATCGAGGCGGCGGTGCGGCGCCACGATCGGCAGACGTCGCCGCTTCACGCGCGCTCCATGTTCTTCGGCGCCGGGGTCGCCGTGTTCGTGGCCGCGATCGCCTTCGCGTACCAGTCCGGCCGGCCGTCGCAGCAGCGAGCCTCCGCCCCGGCGACCTCACCTGAGGCGCCGCAGGTCCGGACGCTCCCTGCGGAGGTCGCACGGCTCCCGCTGCCGCCCCCGCCAGAGTCCACTGCCGCGACCGAAGGCACGCGCGGCCTCACGCTCGAGCCCGTCGTGGTCCCGCCGCGGCCGACGCCCACGGCCTCCCCGCAGGCCGCGAGCATCGCGCCCGGTGCGGACGAGCGAGCGTCGGCAGACCTGTCCGAGCGCGCGCGCAGCCTGGAGCCCCTGCCCGAGTTCGGCCTCGCCCCGACGGTGCACGCGTTCGTCGCGGACTGGCTGCAGGCCGCGGCCGCGGGCGACTTCGAGCGCTACCGGGCGCTGGGCTTTCCGAACCCGGCCGGCGAGTTCGAATCCACGTACGGCCGCTGGCGCGACTTCCGGGTCGTGAACGCATCCGTCGACGCGGCGCGCTCCGGCGGAGGGCGAGTCTACCTGCGGGTCGTCATGAGCTACGTGTTCCACGACGCCTTCGGCCGCTGGCGCACCGAGGACGAGCACCGCGTCGTACTCTCCGAGACGCCCGACGGCCTGCGCTTCCACGCGCGCTGGCGCTAGCCGACACGAGCAGGCTCACAGCGCCGCCGGAATCAGCCACATCGCCACCAGGTTCACCGCCAGGCAGGCGAGCGCGATCAGGAACGTGTAGCCGACGATGTCACCGAAGCGCATGCGCGTGACGGCCAGGATCGGGATGGCGAAGAACGGCTGGATCAGGTTCGTCGTGGAGTCGCCGTACGCGTACGACAGCAGCACGGTCAACGTCGACACGTCGAGGGCCTGTCCCGCGGGAATCAGGAATGGCGCCTCGATCAGCCACTTCGACCCGGCCGACGGGACGAAGAGGTTCATGAACCCCGAGTACAGGTACACGACCATCGGGTAGGTTCGCGTCGTCGCCAGCTCGGCGAACACCTCGCCGAGCCACGACCCGAGGCCCGCGTTCTGCATCAGGCCGAAGATGCCCGCATAGAACGGGAACTGGAGAATGATTCCCCAGGCGGCGTCGACGCCGTCGCGGCAGGCGCGCAGGAAGCCGAGGGGGCGTCCGTGCAGCAGCAGCGCGAGCGACAGGAACGTGACGTTGTAGGCGTTGATCGTCCAGCTCGCGCCGAAGCCGCGCGTCGCGATCGAGTGCCCGAGCGGGTAGGCCAGCAGCACGAACGCCAGCCAGATCCAGCCGCGAAAGGCGTCGAGACGCGCAGCCGGCGTGAGCGCCGCGACCGGCTCGGGAGGCGGCTTCGGCAGGATGGCGTCGACCTGTTCGGGGCTGAGCGTACGTGCACCCGTGCGCGGGTGCAGCGCCAGCGCGGCCAGCAGCCCCACCGCGCCGATCACGACCAGGTAGACCAGGTTGAAGCCGTGAAACAGCGACTCGGTCACGGGGTAGACGCGGTCGACGATCGGTGCGCCACTGCCCGGCTCGAGCAGCGGGTTCCCCGGCGTGGCGAGGATCAACGGGGCGGACCCGGAGAGCCCGCCGTGCCAGACCGTACCCAGGCCCAGGTACGCCGCAGCGATCAGCACGCGCACGTCGACGCGCGGGTTGCGCTTCAACACGAAGGGAACGAAGAGAGCGCACGCCACCAGGCAGAGCGCCCAGTTCAGGTAACCGGTCACCAGCGAGAAGAGCCCGGTCAGCAGGACCGCCTGCAGCGGGCGCTCCGGGTCGGGAACACGCGCCAAGCGGTCGAGCAGGCGCCACACCGGACGCGACGCCACGCAGGCGTGCGCGGCCACCATGGCGATGGTGAACTGCATGGCCAGCTCGAGCAGGTTCCACACGCCCTGCCCCCAGGCGAGGATCGACTCCTCTACGCCGGCGCCGGCGCCGAAGATCGAGAGCGCCAGCGCCGCCGTGGTGAGCATCATGCAGATCACCCACGCGTCGGGCACCCACCGCTCGGTAAACGCCGAGAGCGCCGCGCCGAGCCATCGGAGGGAGTCGAGGCCCCGCATGCGTCGTCAGCGCCGAGACATGCGGTAGAGCGTGCGCTCCGACCCGGCGACCGGACGCCGCTCGCGGATCTCGAAGCGCGTGCCGAACGACGCCTCGAACCCGTCCTGCGTGTAGTCGGGAAAGATGTCCTCTCGCGTCGCCAACAGCCGTTCGACCTGGGAGTCGTGCTTGGGGACGAACTCGACGATCAGCTCGCGTCCCAGCCGCGCAAAGTAGTCGGCGACGAGCGCCAGCGGAAGGTTGTTCGAGATCGCCAGGTGATGCACGAGTGCCAGCGCGAGAACCACGTCGGCGGGACCCCGCCCCTCGAGAGAGTCGCGCTCGGCGTGCGCCCAGCCGAGGCCGGGGCTCGGATTGGTCAGGTCCATGCACAGCGGCAGCAGGTGCTCTTCCTTCTTCTCGCGCACCCGCCGGTAGTTGCGCTCGACCGCCACGGGATCGACGTCGAAGGCCACGGTGTGCACACCACGCTGCGAGAGGATGCGGCTGAACTCACCGGTGTTGGCGCCCAGGTCGAAGGCGAGGTCCGGGTCCAGTGAACGCGCCAGCGCTTCGACGCCACTCCGCTTGCTCTGCTCGGCCTCGTCGCTGTAGTTCGTGTCGTCGTAGTAGTCGCCCCACTCGCTGGCGCCGCGTCCGGGCTCCCAGCGCAGTCCGCGAATCGCGGACTCCAGGCTCGACAGGATTCCCTCGAGCCCGCGGCGGCTCACCGGGCGCTCCTTGCGCGGCGGGCCCTCGCGTGCCGCGTCGCCGTGCGCGCGCTGGAAGCGGGCGTGCATGTGGACGTGCGGCGCGAGCGAGGGGCTGAGCTTCGTCCAGCGGGGCAGCAGCGCGCTCGCGAAGTCGAGCGGGATGCCGTCGATGCAGGTGCGCAGCATCGAGCCGAAGCGCACGTCGCGGTGGCTCATGAGCGCGAGCGGCGCGAGGAAGTGCTGGCAGAACTGGCGGTACGCGACCCACGGGCGGCCCTCGACGTAGGGCTCGAAGGAGAGCGTGTCGATCAGCAGCGGCCGGCCGCGACCGGCGGGGAACTGGATGTTGTACGCGCTGGCGTCGCGCAGGCTCATGCCGTGCTCGAGCGCGAGCGACTGGACCCGCAGCGTCGCGAGCGCTGCGTCGCGTAGCTGCGAGAAGCACCACTCGTAGGGATACGAGACGAAGGGCAGTCTCCGCGGCCGGATCACCTTGTACGCGCCCTCGGAGAGCCGGGCCGCGTCCGCCTGCTCTTCGTGCGGCAACAACAAGCCCTTGCCGACGAGCTTCTCGTAGAGGCCCGTCCGCATCAGGGCGTCGTAGCACTCGCGGCTCGCCGGAGCGAGGTGGCGGTAAAGGACGCCCTCGCTGGTGAAGATGAAGCCGCTCGGGTCGCGAAAGGACGCGGGGTGCCGGATCCCGCTCATTCCTCGTCCGCGTCGTCCTCGCGGTCGGCCGGCGTAGAGACGAAGAAGGACTTCACCCTCTGCCAGTAGAGCTTGAGGGTGAGGAGCGCACCCATCACGAGAGCGATCACGGCCTGGAGAAGGAAGCTCCCCGTGCCCGGATCGAGGTAGGCATGCGCGTCCCGCGCGGGGAGCCATGCGATCGCGACCATCAGGAGCGGCAGGTAGGGCAACGGAACCTCTCTCCCCGCCCGGGCGAGCGGGCCGCGTCATTGTCGCAGATCCGTAGGAGCCCGAAAACCCTCGGCAAAGGGCAGCGGAGCCGCAACCCCGCCGTTGCTCGATGTACCCGAGCGTGCGCAGGTTCTCCTCTAGCGGCTTGCACACTGCGCCTGATCGGCGCAGGTCGAGCGGTCCCTGTCCTGGACCCGCGCTCGGCGCGACCGCCGCCTGCGCGATCGCCGCCCTGTTCATGTTCAGTTCGCTGCTCGAACAGTACGCCGGCCCGAACGACTGGGTGCTGCTGGACTTCGTCGGCATCGAAATGCGCGAGCTTCGCCGCCTGGCCCGCCAGCACGAGAGAGACGACCAGAGCCGGAAGTACGGGGGCCGCTGGAAGCCGAAGCAGACTGGAAGGTTCCAGCCTGACTGCATTTGCCGAGTCAGGCCAGTTTCCTTCGCCGGGTGACTCGGGCCGCGCGTATAGTGACAGGCGCGATGCTCGCGGGAATCCCGGTGCACGAGCGCTTCCGGACCTGCCTCACCGCGCTCGTGGCCAACCGGCGCCTGGCCGGAAGGATCGTGCTCGCGGTCATGGGACTGGCCTGGGTGACCCTCGCGTCGGCGAGCCTGCGGCAGACCTCGATCACGGTCGACGAGTTCGGCCACCTGCCCGCCGGTTACAACCTGCTCACGACCGGCGACTTCCGCTACTGCAGCCTCAACCCGCCGGTGCTGAACGCACTGTCCGCCGCACCGCTGCTCTTCATGGACCTACCCGGCCGGGGGAGCGTCGGGCCGCTCGGGCGGGACGCCTCGCACGACTTCTGGCGCAACGGCTACGCGTTCATGGACCGGCACCGCGGGGAGTACCTGGCGGCGTTCAACGTGGCGCGCCACGTCACGGTCGCCATCGTCGCGCTGCTGGGCGTGCTGGTCTTCGCGTGGGCGCGCCGCCTCGTTCCAGAGCGGCCGAACCTGGCGGGGCTGCTCGCGGCTGCCCTCGTCTGGCTCACCCCCGACGTGCTGGCGCACGCGCGGCTCGTCACCACCGACGCGGGCTCCGCGCTGTCGATCGCCTTGACCATCTTCGCGGGATGGGCGCTGGTCCGCTCGCCCGGCTTCGCGCGCGCGGCGCTGTGCGGACTCGCGCTCGGCGTCGCCATGCTCTGCAAGTTCAGCGCGGTGAGCCTCTACCTGGTGCTGCCGATCCAGGCCGCACTGCTGCTGCGCGGCCGGCCCGAAGCGCGCGGACCCGTCTTCAAGGGACTCGCGATCGCCCTCGGCGTGAGTCTGGCGGTGATCAACGCGGGCTACCTGCTCGAGGGGACCGGCGAGCGGCTGGATGCGGGCCCCTGGCGCAGTGGCGTCATGCAGGGTGCGGCGTCCTTGTTGCCCGGAGCGACCCCCGTTCCCGTGCCGGCCTCGTTCGCGCGGGCCTTCGACCAGCAGCTTGCAGACTCGCGCTCGGGCGACCCGTCCTACCTTCTCGGCGAGCGCTACCACGGCGGCCGCTGGGACTACTTCCTCATCCTGCTGGTGACGAAGACGCCGGTCCCACTGCTGCTGCTGGCGGCCTGGGGGACGCTCCTCGCGCTCCGGCAACGGGACGGACGAGGACGAGACGCGGTCCTCCTCTTGCTGCCCGGCGCGATCTGCCTCGGGATGTTCTCGCTGCTCTCGGAGAAGCAGCTGGGACTGCGCCAGATCCTGCCGGGCGTCGCGCTGTTCTGGCTCTGGGCCGCGTGTGCGCTGTCGCGGCAGCGCCTGGACTTACCGCGCGCCGCCGTGCTGGCCGGCCTGCTGGCCTGGGCGGGCGTCGTCATCGTGCAGCAGTACCCGGGCTACCTGTCCACGTTCAACCTGCTCGCGGGCGGCTCGCAGCGCGGACACGAGGTGGCCGTAGACTCGAACCTGGACTGGGGACAGGACCTGGTCCAGCTCAAGCGCTACCTCGACTCGCACCCCACCGGACCGATCCGGCTGCTGTACTTCGGACGCGTGGATCCCTCGCTGTACGGCATCGACTACGTGGTCGGGGACCCCGTCGAGGAGCCGGAACTGACCGCGGTCAGCTTGAGCCTGCACGGCCGACCCTACGTCGCCTACGACCACGGAGAGCTGCGCGGCGTCGGTCCCGTGCCCTGGTCCGACCCGAGGCTCGGAGAGCCGATCGCACGGGTGGGATCGATCCGCATCTTCCGCACCGCCAGCGCGCTCCGCCCCACGGCCCTCGCCCTCCCCTGACTGGGCCGCCGGATCCGGCCCTGCGCGGCGCGCGGGCGCGGGTGATACCGTGTGCGCGAAATCCACCAGAGGAGGTTCGTAGGATGACGCGCACGAGCACGACAATGATCGCACTGATCGCCACGGCCACACTTCTCCAAGGCTGCATGATCAGCCGGTCGATCTCGGAGTCGGTGACCGCCGTGAGCGGGAGCGTCTCCGACTCGCTCAAGTCGTCGTCGGACACGATCACCGGCGGCGACGCCCGGGCCGAGCAGGAGTACCGCGACGACGTCCGCGTGGCGACGCGCACGCTGGTCGACACCGGCGCGTCCGACGACCAGTTCCTGCGCGAGCTGGGACGGATCGCCGAACTGCACGGCATCAGCCACTGGGAGGCGGAGCCCGGCAGCCTGGTCGCACTGGGCGCCGGAGCCTGCGAAGCCGGCCTGTCGGAGCCGGGGCTCGACTCGCTGCTCGCGCGGCTCGGACAGGCGGGCGAGATCGAGCGGAGCCTGGCGCACGAGGGTTGTCGAAGCGCACTGTGAGCGTCCGGCTCCAGATCGCGCTCGGTTGCGCCTTCGTGCTGGCCGCGGGGACGGCGGGGGCCGCGGAACTCGGCTTCGTCTGGGTCGAGTCGAACGTGGGAGGAGCGAGCGGGGGTCACTTCGCCCTGCGGCTCGACGACCGCGTCTACAGCTACCACGCCTCGGACGACGGCCTGCTGCTACTGGAGCGACGGACCCGCCGCCGGTTCGAGTTCCACTACGCGACGCTCGAGAACCGCCCGCTCCACGTCGCGTCCGTCGAGGTGCCAGCGGACGTGTTCGCGCGCGTGCGGGACGGCTTCTCGGGCGCGTACCTCGACGAGCAGCGAGCGCTGGCACGAGTCGAGCGACGCCGCGAGAACGTCGCACTGCTCGAGACACTCGTCGGCGAGCGCACCGGCGTTCGCGCGCGAGGGGCGGGCCTGCTGGACCCCCGCCGCGCCGGAAGCGACGCCGGACGGGCGCTGCGCCGCGCGATCGAGGCTAGGCTCGGCCGCGACTTCCTGGCACGTGAGATCGCGCGACTCGGAGACGCCCTGCGCGGGGCGGACCTGGGTGCGGACCGCGGCGACGCCGCGCTGACGCGCCACCGCGAACGGCTCGCCGAGCGGGCGGCGCTGGTAGCGCTCCGGGACGCGAGGGACGTCGACGTCCGGGCGGTCGTTCCTGCCGACGCGGCGCTGCTCTCGGCCGAGGAAGCCGCGTCACTCGCAGGGCTCCGCGAGCGCCTGACCGCCACGGTCATCGGGCTGCTGACGTCGAAGCGCCCGGACCGCGGCCATGCCCTGTTCCTGGCGGCCGCGCGCCACCACGCGGTGCAACGCTCGCTCGACGAGTCGAGGCTGGTGCTGCTCGACCCGCTGGTGCGGAACGCAGCGGTGCTCGACGCCCGAGAGGTCGAGTCCCGCCGCGCGGAACTCGAGGCCGTGGCTTCGTACAGCGAACGCGTGTACCGCGCAGAGCGGACGCGCCTGCGGGGCGCGGGTCCGAGCGAGCGCGGCTACCAGCGCATCGAGGAGTGGGCCGCGCGGGCTGCCGAGCATCGCGCGGCCCTCGACGCGGGCCGGGGACTGCACACGGCGGTGGAGCGGCGTCCGCCCGAACGCCGCCGCACGGTCGCCGCGATCGCCTCGGCCACGCCGGAGGCGGACCTCCGCGCATCGCTCGCTGCGGCACGGCGGCGCCTGCACGCGCTGCGGCGCGACCTGCGCGCGGAACGGGGCTATGGCCTGCTGGAGCGCAACTGCGCCACCGGCGTCATCGAGACGCTGAACGCCTCGCTCGGCGGCGCGCGGAGCGCGGAACATGCGCTCGGCGGCCGGCTCGAAGCCGGTGACGGACTCGGCTTCGTTCCCTTCGTGCTCTTCGGCCAGGTCCGCGAGCGTCTCGCCGTCACGCGCGTCGAGCGCGTTGCCTCGTACCGCGAGCGCAGACTCCGGGCGCAGCGGGACTCCTCGTGGCTCGGGAGCCTTCGCGAGGCGACGACGCTCACCTCGAGCATCTACCGGCCGCGCGCCGACGACACCAGCTTCCTGCTCTTCACCGACGACGTCTTCTGGGCGCGTCCGGCGTTCGGCCTCGTGAACCTGGGCTGGGGGCTGGCGGACGGGCTGGCCGGCGTCGTGACGGCCCCGCTCGACCGCGGCCGGCGCTTCCGACGCGGGCTCTCGGGCGCGTTCTTCTCGCTGCCCGAGCTGGCGTGGGTCAACGTGCGCAAGGGCTCGTTCGACGCCTCGACACTCGCGCCCGAGGACTTCGACCGCTAGCCGCGCGTACGAAGTAGACTCGTCCGCATGCGCGAAGACGCCTGGCTCGCTCGAACACCCGAGGAGGCGCTCGAGCCCGAGCGACCGATCTGCGATCCGCACCACCACCTGTGGCAGCACCCGGAGAGCAGCTACGTCACCGCCGACCTGCTCGCCGACACCCGCGAGCACCGCGTCGTGGAGACCGTGTTCGTCGAGTGCTCGTCCGGCTACCGCGCCTCGGGACCCGAGGCGCTTCGCCCCGTGGGCGAGACCGACTATGTAGAGAAGATGGCGGCCGAGAGTGCCGGGACGGGGAGCCCGACCGACATGGCGGCGGGCATCGTGGGCTTCGCCGACCTGCGAGCCGGCGCCGCGGTGCGCGAGGTCCTCGAGGCGCACCTCGAGGCGAGCCCGCGCTTCCGCGGGATCCGCCACGCCAACGCCTGGCACCGGAGCGACCAGATCCGCCGGTCCCACGTCGACCCGCCCGAGGGCCTGCTCGGACAGGCCGACTTCCGTGAGGGCCTCGCGGTGCTGGGGAGGCTCGGGCTCTCGTTCGACGCGTGGATGTTCCACACGCAGATCGCGGAACTCACCGACCTGGCGCGCGCCGTTCCCGACGTGCCGATCGTGCTCGACCACGTCGGAGGCCCGCTCGGCATCGGCCCGTTCACCGGCAAGCGCGCCGACGTGTACGCGGCCTGGCAGCCGGCGATCTCGGAGCTCGCGAGCTGCGAGAACGTGAGCGTGAAGGTCGGCGGCATGACGATGCCGATCAACGGCTTCGAGTTCCACAAGCGCGACACCCCGCCGGGCTCGGTCGAACTCGCCGAGGCGCTGTCCCCCTGGTACCTGCACGTAATCGAGCGCTTCGGCCCGGACCGGTGCATGTTCGAGAGCAACTTCCCGGTGGACCGCGCATCCTGCAGCTACACCGTCCTGTGGAATGCGTTCAAGCGCATGAGCTCCGGGTACTCCGAGAGCGAGCGAGACGACCTGTTCCGGGGGACCGCCCGCCGCTTCTACAGGCTGGGCGACTGATCACGGCGAGGCGGACTCGAACAGGTCCGCCACGTACTCGGCCGGAAGCGGCTGCGTCACCTTCGACACCGCGAACGTCGCGATCACCGAGGTGATCTCGCCCATCGCCGCGCAGGACCAGGGGTTCGGGGCCTCGCCCGACAGCCAAACCGCGGCATCGTGGAACGCGCCGGGCGGAAACCAGGCTGGATCGACGATGCCCGAGTGCGCGACGGCGAAGACGAGCGCCCCCGAACCGAAGCCCGCGAACGCCCCGGCGCGCGTGGCCCCGCTCCACAGCGCACCCAGGACGAGCGGCCCGGCAAACGCGGCCATCATGCCCCCGGTGCCGATCCAGACCACCAGTGCGACGTTCATGTCCATGAGCAACCAGGCCATCCAGGCGCAGATCGCCATGACCACGACCGTCGACACGCGGCTGATCACGAGCGAGCGACGGTCGACCGTCTCCTCGTCGGGAGGATTGCGAAGCCGCGGCACGATCGTGAGCCGGTAGATGTCGTTGGCGACGATCTGCGAGGAGCTGACGATCAGGCCGTCGGCCGTCGACATGACCGCGGCCAGGATCCCCACACCCAGCAACGCCGCGAGCCAGGTCGGGAAGAGCGCGATGAAGAGTTGCGGGAGCGCCTGGTTGCTGCCCACGCCCGCCTCGAGCAGTGCGTCTCCCAGGATCGCGCGCGCCAGCAGTCCGCCGAGCCCGAGCATGCCGAGCGTCAGCCCGAAGCCGAACGCGAGCACCACGAAGCGGCGGCGGTCGCGGTCCTCGCGCAGCGCCCAGAGCTTGTTGCCGATGTGCGGGAGCAGCCCCAGGGGAATGTGGGCGATCAGCACGGCGGCGATCGCCCACCAGGAGTGCACGAGCACGTGGCCCGGGTTCAGCCAGCCGACCAGGTCTCCGTCCTGCTCGCGCAGCCGCTCCACGATCCCGCCCACCCCGCCCTCGACGCCGTAGCCGGTCAGGAACAGCACGATGACGAGCAGCCCTACCCCGACCATCATCAGCCCCTGGGCGCCGTCGGTCAGGATGTCGGCGTGAGCGCCACCGAGCGCGACGTACACGACCAGAACGCCCGACGTGATGCCGAGCGCCCAGACCGGGGACACACCGAGCATCGTCTCGAACATGACCAGGCCCGACACGAGCTGGCCCGCCAGGTAGAAGAAGAGCAGCAGAGAGTACAGCGACACCGCGATGCGGATCGCGTCCGAGCAGTAGCGCTCTCCCAGGTATTCCGGAATCGAACGCGTGCCGAAGCGGTGACCGGCGCGGCTCACCAGCCGCATGCAGATCAGCACGCCCAGGTAGACCCCGGTCGGATACAGGACGAGCGACCAGATGCCGG
>JAFDDB010000183.1 GCA_019311115.1 Deltaproteobacteria bacterium | reverse complement strand
CCGGGGTCGGTCAGGCGTAGGGCGCGAGGCGCTGGCGTATGTCTTCTACGAAGCGTTTGTAGTCGCCGGACTTGAAGAAGGCCGAACCCATGACGAACGCGTTGGCGCCGGCGGTGGCGACGGACTCCACGGTATCCCGGCCGATGCCGCCGTCGACCATCAGGTCGATGTTCCGCCCGGACTTTCGGATCCAGGTTCGGATCTCGGTGATCTTGGGGATGACTTCGGGGATGAAGCTCTGGCCGCCGAAGCCGGGGTTCACGCTCATCACCAGGACCTGGTCTACGTCGGGGATTACGGCTTCGATGGCGCTCGCCGGGGTTCCGGGGTTGAGGACGACGCACGCCCTCGCGCCCGCCTTCTTGATCTGCTGGATGACGCCGTGGAGGTGGCGGCAGGCTTCTACATGGACGCCGATGGTGTCGGCGCCGGCGGAGCGGAAGGCGTCGATGTGGCGCTCGGGGTTCTCGACCATCAGGTGGACGTCCAGTGGCAGGCTGGTGGCTTGGTCGATGGCTCTGGTGACGTCGGGGCCGATGGTCAGGTTGTCTACGAAGTGGCCGTCCATGACGTCTACGTGGATCCAGTCGGCGCCGGCTTCCTCTGCGGCGCGGACTTCTTCGGCGAGGCGGCCGAAGTCCGCCGACAAGACAGACGGGGCGATGATGAAGCTCATTTCGGTTGCTTCCTCAGGCGGACGGCGTAGAAGCCGTCGCAGCCGTGGAGGTGGGGCCAGGTTCGGAGCGCGCCCGGGGTGGGGCCTGCCAACTCCACGAGGCCTGCGGCGGCCTCGGGCAGGAAGGGTCTGGCGTCGTCGATCTCGAACTCCGGGTGGGACTCGCGGAAGCGTTGGATCACGCCGTGCGTCTCCTCGGGGGTCACGGTGCAGACACTATAGACGAGCACGCCGCCGTCCTCGACGTAGCGGGCGGCCGACTCCAGGATGGACAGGCCGGTGTCGGCCAAGCGCTGGACCTCTTCGGCGCGGGCGTTCCAGCGCGCGTCGGGGTTTCGCCGCAGCACGCCGAGGCCCGAGCAGGGGGCGTCGACGAGGATCCTCGAGAACCAGAGGCGGCCCTGCAGGTCGAAGCCCTTGGCGACGTCTCTCGCCAGGATGCGCAGGTTCTTCAGGCCCAAGCGATCGCGCTCGCGGCGGATCAGGCCGAGCCTGCGCTCGTGCAGCTCGAGGGCGATGACCTCGCCGCGCGGGCCGACGGTCTGCGCCAGCTGGACGGCCTTGCCGCCGGGGGCGGCGCAGCAGTCCACGACGGTGTCGCCCTCTTGCGCGTCTACCAGCAGCGCCACGAGCTGTGACGCCTCGTCCTGGATGTTGAACTCGCCGCGCGCGAAGCCGGGGTCCTGCACGGGATCGGAGACGAGGCCGGTCAGGCCGTCGGGGGCGTACTGGCAGGAGCGGCCGCCGAGGCGACTGACGACGGCCCGCTTGTCCGTGCCGGGCGAGAGCCGGACGGTGCGCGGCGGGGGACTCTGCGAGACCTCGGCGAGCTCGAGCGCCGCCTTCGGGCCCAGCTCTTCGACCCAGCGCTCGGCCAGCCACTGCGGAAGCGAGCCGCGGTCGCGCACGCAGTCGATGGGGTCTGACTCGAGCTCCGGATAGACGAGGGACTCGCGGCGGTTGGCGAGCTGGCGCAGCACCGCGTTGATGAAGCCCGACGCCCGCGCAAAGCCTGCCGCGCGCCCGAGCTTGACGGTCTCGTCGACGGCGGTCGCGTCGCGGACGCCCTCGAGCACCAGCAGCTGGTACGCGCCCAGGCGCAGGAGGTTCCGAAGGCCCGGCTCCAGGCCGTCGAGATCGCGGTCGAGCACCTGCCGGAGCGCGCAGTCGAGGCGGCCGCGCGTTCGAAGCGCGCCGTAGGCGAGCTCGGTCGCGAAGGCACGCTCGCGCTTCGGCAGGTCGCGCTGCCTAAGAAGGGAGTGCAGCGTCAGGTCGGCCCACGCTCGATCGAGTTCCACACGGTTCAGCACGCGCCAGGCGACGTCGCGCGCCGGGGACGACGGACCCTCGTGGCGGGCCGGCCCACCGCGTCGCTCGTCGTCCCGGCGCCGTTCCGGTCGGTCGGGCCGATCGCGGCCGGCGCTCGCCCCGGGTCCGCGCCGCGCACTGTCAGGGCGTCCGCCGGATCGGTTCGGTCCGCGACCTCCACCGTCGGGGTGTCCACCGAACCGACCGGGCTCGCGCCTTCCACCGTCGGGGCGTCCGCCGGCTCGACCAGGTTCGCGCCTTCCGACATCGGGATGTCCACCGGGCCGACCGGATCCGGGCCTTCCACCACCGGGACGTCCGCCCGGCCGACCAGGTCCGCGGCCTCCGCTATCCGGCCGTCCACCAGGCCCTCCGGGTCCGCGACCTCCACCGCCGGGCCGTCCACCGAACCGACCGGGCTCGCGGCTTCCGCCATCCGGGCGTCCACCGGGCCGACCGGATCCGGGCCTTCCACCACCGGGTCGTCCACCCGGCCGACCAGGTCCGCGGCTTCCGCCATCCGGACGTCCACCGGGCCGACCGGATCCCGGCCTTCCACCACCGGGACGTCCGCCGGGCCGGCCAGTTCCGCGGCCTCCGCCCTCCGGACGTCCGCCGGGCCGGCCAGTTCCGCGACCGCCATCACCGGGCCGCCCACGGGACCCGCCAAAGCTGCGACCTCCGCCGCCGCCGGGGCGCCCGCGCGCACCACCACGTCCGGGACCACCGGGGCGTTCGCCACGGCCACCGCCGCCGCCACCACCTCGTCTCGGCGGTCCGCCCTTCCTGCCCTTCCCGTCCGCGCTCATGTGCCCACCACCTGTTCGCCGGGCTGCAGTCTCGCCCCGCGCAAAAACTCCGCCACCTCGACGGGCCGCTTGCCCGGCACCTGCAGCCGCACGACCTCGACCCAGCCACCGCCCGCACCGATCGACAGCCGCCCGTCGAGCCACACCGCGCCCGGCGACGGATCGCCCTCGCCTCCCGCGCGCACCGCGACGAGACGGATGCGCTTGCCCGACGGAGACAGCTCCACGTCCACCCCGGGCCACGGCGTCGCAGCCCGGATGCGCCTCAGCACCTCGTCCACCGGCGCACTCCAGTCGACCTGCGCGAACGACCGGTCGAGCTTCGGCGACAGCGTCGCCTTCGACGCGTCCTGCGCGTAGAACTCCGCGCTCCCCGCCTCGATCTGCCGCACGGCCTCGACCAGCGCCTCGGCACAGATCACGGACAGCCGCTCCGAAAGCTCGCCCGCGGTCTCGTCCTGCCCGATGTCGGTCTCGCGCATCAGGCACCAGTCGCCGGCGTCCATCTCCTTCTCGACGCGCATCACGGTGATGCCCGTCTTCTTCTCCCCGTTCAGCACCGCATAGGGAATGGGAGCGGCGCCCCGGTACTTCGGCAGCAGGCTCCCGTGCCCGTTGATCAGCCGCTGCGGCGGAAGCTCGCGCACCTTCTTCGGAATGAACTGGCCGAACGCCACGACCACGCCCAGGTCCGGGCGCAGCGCGCGCATCCACTCGAGCGCTTCGTCGTCGCCTACTCGCTCGGGCTGCAGCACGGGAATCTCCAACTCTTCGGCCGTCGCCTTGACCGGCGTCGCTTCGAGCTTGCGCCCGCGTCCGCTTGGCCGGTCCGGCTGCGAGATCACGCCGACCACATCCGGGGCCAGGGCACGCAGCGACGGGACTGCGTACTCCGGCGTGCCGAAGAAGAGCAGTCTCAACGACATGGCATGGGGTGACGGGCTATCCCGTCTCCTCGCGTTCGCGGCGGAGCAGCTTCTTGCGCCGGCGCACGTACAGGTCGCGCTTCAAGCGGCTGATGCGGTCGATGAAGAGGACGCCGTCCAGGTGGTCGATCTCGTGCTGGAAGCAGAAGGACTCGAGCCCGGTCACGTCGAACTCGACCTCTTCCCAGTCGAGCGTCCGCGCGACCACGCGCACGCGCGCGTCGCGCTCGACGTCGGCGTTGAAGTCGGGCACCGACAGGCAGCCCTCCTCCTCGGAGACGGCTTCCCCCTCGCGCTCGACGATCTCGGGGTTCAGCAGCACGCGCGGGCGGCGCTCGCCGTCCTCTTTCCAGTCCAGGTCCATGACGACCAGCCGCTTGGCGACCCCGACCTGAGTCGCGGCCAGGCCGATGCCGGGCTCCTCGTACATGGTCTCGGCCATGCTCTCGGCCAGCTCGCGGACGGACTCGTCCACGTCGCCGGGCTTGAACGGCTCGGCCTTCACCCGCAGGGCGGGGTCGGGGAACTGGAGGACCTCGAGGAGCATGGGAGGGCGGAATTCATAGCATTGATACGGGGTTGGCGACCAGCCGCAGCTTGACGCCCCGGTGGCTGCGGGCGCGGCGCGCGATCTCGCGGCCGGCGAAACGCAGCTGCTCCGGGGGACCGAGCAGGAGCAGCTGCCAGCGGAAACGGTCGCGCACCCTGGGGATCGGGGCCGGGGCCGGGCCGAGCACCTCGACCGCCTCGTCCCCCGTCGGGCCGAGCATGCGCTCGGGGACGCGGGCCAGGTCCTCGGCCGCCTTCTGCACCACGGCCTCGTCCACGGCCGAGAGCGCCACCTGCAGCAGCGAGCGGTACGGCGGGTAGCCGTGCGGGTGCCGGCGAGCCAGCTCCTCGCGGTAGAAGGACGGGTAGTCGTGCGTCTGCGCCAGCGCGATCGCGTAGTGGTCCGGCAGGAAGGTCTGGATCACCACCCGGCCCGGATCGTCCCCGCGCCCCGCCCTCCCCGCCACCTGGGTCAGCAGCTGGAACGTGCGCTCGCCCGCGCGGTAGTCCGGAAAGTGCAGGCCCAGGTCGGCCGCCACGACACCCACCAGTGTCACGTTCGGGATGTCGTGCCCCTTGGCCACCATCTGCGTGCCGACCAGCACGTCGCTCTCGCCGCGGTGGAAGGCGGCCAGGATCGAGCGCTGCGCGCCCTTCCTTGCCGAGGTGTCGCGGTCGAGCCGGGCCACGCGCGCAGCCGGGAACATGGCCGACACCTGCTCCTGCAGGCGCTCGGTGCCGAAGCCCAGCAACGCCCCATCCTGGCTGTGGCAGGCAGGGCAGGTCGAGCGCGGCTCCTCGGTGTACCCGCAGTAGTGGCAGCGAAGCTCCCCCTCGTCCGGCTCGTCGGGGCGGCGCGTCCCCCCGCTCGCGTGGTAGACGAGCGTGATGTCGCAGTGCTTGCACATCAATGCGTGCCCGCAGGCAAAGCAGAACACCCGCGTGGCGAAGCCTCGACGGTTCAACAGCAGGATCGCCTGCTGTCCCGCCGCCAGCGTCTCCGCCAGCGCCTGCCGCAGCGGGCGCGAGAGCATTCCCGGCCGGCCCCGCCCGCGCGGCTGCGCGCCCAGGTCCACGATCTCGACCTTTGGAAGCGGCCGGCTCGCCACCCGCTCCGGCAGCACGAGCCTCTCGATCTCGCCCCGCTCCGCGCGGTAGGTCGTCCCGACGTCGGGCGTCGCCGACCCCAGCACGACCGGGCACCGCTCGGTACGCGCCCGAAGCTGCGCGATGTCGCGAGCGTGGTAGCGGAACCCCTCCTCGCTCTTGTACGCGCCGTCGTGCTCCTCGTCGATCACGATCAGCCCCGGGTTCTCGAATGGCGCGAACACCGCCGACCGCGCGCCGACCGCGATCGGCTGTGCGCCGTCGCGGATGCGCCGCCACTGGTCGAAGCGCTCGCCGCGCGACAGCCCACTGTGCAGCACCGCCACCCGCTCGCCGAATGCGCCGCCGCGCGCAGGTACACCTCGGTCTTGCCGCTGCCGGTGATGCCGTAGAGCAGGAAGGTGGCGCCGCGCTCTTCCTTGACCGCACCGACGATCTCGCTGACGGCTTCGCGCTGGTGCGGCGTCAGCGTCAGCTCGACGTCGGGCGCCAGCAGCGGCACCGTCACGTTCCCGCGCACGCGCTCGCGCTCCTCGACGACCACCGCCCCCGCCTCGACCAGCGCCTTCAACGCGGAGCTCGACCGGAGCGCCCGCGGCCCGTCGCGCAGCACGTCGAGCAGCTCCTGCCTACGCGGAGCACGCGCCAGCCGCTCGCGCCACTCTTCTGGATCCAGGCCCGGTGCCAGCCCGTAGAACCGCTCGGTCTGCACGCGCACGGCCGGGCGCTCGGTCACCGCCTCGCGCGAGATCCAGCCGACCCTCTCCAGGTGATCCAGCGCCGGGATCACCGCCTTGAAACGCGACTTGAGCCGCGACTCCGGCTGCGGCCCGCGCCCGAGCGCCCAGAGCACCTTGCCCAGGTTCCCGCGCGCCTCGCCTGCCTCGAGCGCGCGGCGGCCCGGATCGAGCAGCCGCACCTGGCGTCCCGGCCGCGGCGCGGTCCCGGGCGGGATGGCCGCCGCCACCGCCACACCGACGGGAGCGAGCACGTCCTCGGCGGCGCGCTGCAACACGTCGAGCAGCGCCGCGGGCAGCACGGGCGTCTCGTCCAGGATCTGGCTCACGGGCCGGATCTTGGCGCGCACCCGCTCGTTGGGAGCCGACTTGACCGCCAGCACCACTCCCGCCAGCTCGCGCCGTCCGTACGGCACCATGACGCGCATGCCGGGCTCGAGGCGCACGTCGGCAAGCTCGCCCGGAACGGCGTAGTCGAACGTGCCGTCCACGGGGACGGGCACGGCCACCTCTACAAAGCGATCTGCCATGACCCCGAGGGCAGGGTAACCTCTCCTCCGCGCAATGAGGGGCGCCATGAAGGGCGGAGTGAGAGGGTCGGCATGAGAGACGTCGTCGTCGTGGGCTCGATCAACGTGGACGTGTCGCTGCGGGCCGAACGGCTGCCGCTGGCGGGCGAGACCGTGCACGGGGACGCGCTCGTCGTCGGCCCCGGCGGAAAGGGGCTCAACCAGGCCATCGCCGCGGCGCGTCTCGGCGGCCGCGTGCACCTGGTCGGCTGCGCGGGCACCGACCGCCTGGCCAGCGTCGCGCTCGACGCGCTGCGCGACGCGCAGGTCGACGACACCTACGTTCGGGAGCTCACCGACGCCACGACCGGAACCGCGCTCATCATCGTCAGCTCCACGTCGGGCGAGAACCAGATCGCCATCGCCGCCGGCGCGAACGCGCGCGTAGACGCCACCGCGGTCCGCGACGCGATCAGCGCCTTCCGCGCCTCGTCGGTGCTGCTGACGCAGCTCGAGATCCCCCTCGACGCCGTGTCTGCGGCGCTCGAGCAGGCGAAGACGGAGCACCTGACGACCGTACTCGACCCCGCGCCCGCGCCGCAGGACCTCGACGACGCGCTGCTGCGACGCGTGGACGTGCTGACCCCGAACGAGACCGAGGCCGAGGCGCTCTCGGGCGTGTGCGTGCGCGACGTCGAGTCCGCCGCGCGCGCGGGCTCGGTCCTGCGCGGCCGGACGCAGGGCGACGTGGTCGTGACGCTCGGCGCCGAGGGCTGCGTGTGGTCGTCGTCCACGGGCTTCGAGCACATTCCCGCCCCGAGAGTCGATCCCGTAGACACCACCGGCGCGGGCGACGCGTTCAACGGGGGTCTCGCCGTGGCGCTCGCCCGTGGGGAGCCGCTGGCGCGCGCCCTACACCATGCGGTGCTGGCGGGGACCGCCGCTACGACGAGACGCGGCGCGGCCGACGCCATGCCGCGCCAGGCCGACCTGCACGCGCTCTAGGCGTCGTACTCGAGCAGGAAGCGGCTCACGAGCGCATTGAAGCGGGGAGCCATCTCGGCGGCGACCAGGTGTCCGGCGCCCGACATCTGCACGAGGCGCGCGTTCGGGATGCGGTTGCGCACTTGGCGGTGCAGGTGCGGCGGAGTCAGCAGGTCCTGCTCGCCGCAGATCAGCAAGGTGGGCGCCTCGATCCGCTCGAGCCGGTCCGACGAGTCGTGCGCCAGCACCGCGTCGACCTGCCGGACGAAGACCTTGTCCTCCATGGGCGCGTCGTCCTGCAGGTAGAAGCGCCACATGGCGTCGATCAGGTCCGGCTGCTCGAACGCCAGGTCGTGCAGCGTCCAGATCATGCGGTTCTTGATCAGGTCCTCGCGCGGCATGCCGGTCTCGACCATGCTGCGCCACAGCTCGAGCAGCATGCGCCGGCGCCCGTCGGCCTTGGCGAACGTGCCCGCCAGCGTCAGGCTCTGCACCCGGTCGGCATGCGTGATCGCCAGCTCCTGCGCGACGCACCCCCCGAGGAACCCGCCGAGCACGTGCACGCGCCCGAGCCCCAGCTCGTCGAGCAGCGCCAGCGTGTCCTCGGCCATGTCGGCCGTGGAGAACGGCGTCCCGGGGTCCTCCGACCTTCCCGCACCGCGGTTGTCGAAGATCACGCACTGCCGGTCCTTAGAGAGCTCCGGTACCTGCAGCACCATCCAGCCCTGGCAGGTCCCGCCCATCCCCATGATCAGGACGAGCGGCACGCCGTCGCCCTCGCCGTGGGTCTCGTAGTACTGGGCGAAGCCGCGCGAAGAGAAGGTGGGCATGGGCCCAGTCTAGCAGAGGCTGCGACCGCCCCCCGTCCCGCTTCGACGCTACTTGGAGCCCCGCTTGAGGTCGCCGATGACCATCTTGGCCAGCTGCTTCAGCGTCTCGAACACGCCCTTGCCGGTCTGCGCCGAGGCCTCGAAGAAGGGGAGCTTCCCCGTGGGGTTGAGCGCCTCCTCGAGCTCGTCGAGCGGCACCGCGTTCGGCAGGTCGCGCTTGTTGTACTGCAGCACCAATGGGACGTCGCCGATGTCGTAGCCCTGCTCGCGCAGGTTCTCCTTCAGGTTGTCGAGCGACTCGAGGTTCGCCTCGAAGCGCTCTTCCTGGCTGTCGGCCACGAAGACGACGCCGTCCACGCCCTTCAGGATGAGCTTGCGGCTCGCGTCGTAGAACACCTGACCCGGAACGGTGTACAGGTGGAAGCGCGTCTTGAAGCCGCGGATCTCACCGAGCGCCAGCGGCAGGAAGTCGAAGAAGAGAGTCCGCTCGGTCTCGGTCGCGAGCGAGATCATCTTGCCCTTCGCGCCCTCGGCGGTCTTCTCGTAGATGTTCTTCAGGTTCGTGGTCTTGCCGCAGAGGCCCGGTCCGTAATAGACGAGCTTGCAGTTGATTTCACGAGCTGAGTAGTTGATGAACGCCATGGGGGATCAGTCGGAAAACAGGTTGTCGATGTCCTCGTCGCTGATCTCGGCGAACGGCGAACCCGCGCCGTCGTCCAGATCGGACTCGAGACGTTTGAAGACCTGGTCGAAGACCTCGGCCAGCCGCTTCTGCGTCTTCTTGACACGCAGCCGGACGAGACCGAGCGAGCTGCGGTCGTCGAAGACCACGACCAGGATGATGCGCTGCGCGACCAGGGTGATGTGCACGTTGTCGCGCTCGCCCTGGTGGAAGTGGACGGGGAACTCGTCCTCGCCGATCAGCTTGGCCAGCCCGCCGCTCGCCGCGATGTTGCCCGCGACCAGCGAAGCCAGCGAAGTCGTGTCGATGCCGGCCAGCTCGCCCGCCTCGCCGACCAGCTGTCCGTTCTTGTCGACCAGGAACACGGCCTTGGCGTTGGCGTCGCCGACCAGGCGCTCCGCGACTTCGAGGATCTGCTTGTGATCCTCCTCGAAGAGCACGAGTTGCGGCGTCAACGACATCGAGTCCGGTCCCCCCTATTTCGCTCTTCCGCCTGCCCAAAGCTCGCGAGAGCGCCCCGTCCGGTCGTGTCCCATCCCGCAGTCCGACCCCTAAGAGGGCGAGATCAAACGGGTTTTCGTCCCGGTCCGGAGCCTAGCAGACGGCCGTGAAGGCTTACAAGAGCAGACTCACGGGGAGGGATCGGCGTCCGGGATAGGATCTTGAGGCGCCGTTGTCCCCAGCTGTCGTCGGCTGTCGCGTTAATCGAAACGACGGCGGTTCTCGAGCGACTTCCGCACCGTGACGGCGTCGACGTACTCGAGGTCGCCGCCGATCGGCATGCCGTAGCCGATCCGCGTAATGGACACGCCGAGCGGCGCGAGCTGCTCCGCCACGTAGAGGGCCGTTGCCTCGCCCTCGGGGTTCGGGTTGGTGGCGAGGATGATCTCTTCGACGCCACCCGCGCGCACGCGCTCCACCAGCGGGCGGACGCGCAGTCCCTCGGGCCCCACGCCGTCCAGCGGCGCCAGCGTGCCGCCCAGCACGTGGTAGCGGCCCCGGAACACGCCCGAGTTCTCGATCGACGCCAGGTCGGCCGGCTCCTCGACCACGCAGACCTGGCCGGTCTCACGGTTGTCGTCGGAGCAGATCGCGCACGGGGTCCGCTCGGTCAGGTTGAAGCAGCTCTCACACAGGATCACGTCGCTTCGCAGGCGCGCGATGGCGTCTCCCAGCTCCTCGGCGCGCTCGGCGGGCGCCGCCAGCAGGAAGTAGGCGAAGCGCGTCGCGGTCTTCTCGCCGACCCCGGGCAGGATGCGGAGTGCCTTGACCAGCCGCTCGATGGGGGCGAGGCGCTTGTCGCTCATTCGCCCCCGCCGAGGCCGCTGAGCAGGTTCGCGATCGGCAGGCCCCCGGTCACGCTCTGGAGCTCCTGCTGCATCATCTCCTGGGCGCGCGTCATCACCTGGTTGACCGCGGCGATGATCAGATCCTGCAGCATCTCGACGTCGCGCGCGTCCACCGCCTGCGGGTCGATCTCGAGCTTGATCAGCTGCATGCGTCCGTTGGCGCGCGCGGTGACCATGCCGCCGCCGACGGTGGCCTCGACCTCGCGGTGGCGCAGCTCTTCCTGGGCGCGCTGCATGCGCTCCTGCAGCTGCTGCGCCTGCTGCATGATCTGCGACAGGTCGAAGGGGGGGTCGCTCATCCGGGCGTCTGCATGCGGATGTCCCGCAGCTCGGCATCGAGCACCTCGATCGCCTCCTGGACCACGGGGTGCGCCGCGGCGGCCTTCTTGGCGCGGGCCTCGGCCTCGGCCACCGCGCGCGGGTCGGGTCCGGCCTCGGCGCGCGCCGGGGGGGCCTCGG
>JAFDDB010000182.1 GCA_019311115.1 Deltaproteobacteria bacterium | reverse complement strand
CCGTGCGCCATCCAGTAGGCGGCCGCCATCATCCCCGAGCACAGGAAAGCCGCCCAGCCCGTAAAGAGCCCCAGCATCACGAGCCCTCCGCCGAAGAGCTCGATCGAGCCCCCCAGGTACTTCACGAAGAGCGGAGTGCCCTCGTGCACCGGCCCGGGGAACCCCGTCAGCTTCGACGCCCCGTGCAGCAGGAACATGAGCCCGACCATGATCCGCATCGCTGCGTAGCTCTGATCCGAGAATCGTCCCATGAACATCGTGTTCGCCTCCTCCGTCCTGGGTGCGGGGGAGTCTACGCGCCGCTGCGCGAGCTGGTAACCTCGGTGCCCGATGAGTGAACGACGCCCCAACGTCCTGTTGATCGTGACCGACCAGCAGCGCGCCGACCACGTCGGCTTCGGCGGGAACGACCGCCTGCGCACGCCGAACCTCGACGCCCTGGCGGCGCGCGGCAGCGTCTTCGACCGCTGCTACGTGGCCAACCCGATCTGCATGCCGAACCGCTCGACCATGCTGACGGGACGCGTGCCTTCGGCGCACGGCGTCATCTTCAACGACCGCTCGCTGGCCTGGACGGCGAACACGTTCCCGCGCGTGCTGCGCGGCGCCGGCTACGAGACGGCGCTGATCGGCAAGTCGCACATCCAGCACGGCGTGAGCCGCAACGTCGTCCGCCCACTGAAGGCGCAGCCGACGCTCGGCGACCCGTACCCCGAGGGCTGGGACACGCTCGAGAACGCCGAGCGCTACGAGGCGGGCGCGGTGGAGATGCCCGACGACTTCTACGGCTTCGGGCACGTCGAGTTCGCGCTCGGGCACGGCGACATCGTCGCCGGCCACCACCGGCGCTGGGCGCTGGACAAGGGTGGAGACCCAGCGGTGCTCCCCAGCGACTGGAGCGAGGCGAACGCCGCCCTCGCACGCTACGACGGCTGGTGGCAGGTGTTCCAGCCTGCGATGCCCGAGGAACTCTACTCGACCACGTTCGTCGCCGAACGCACCGTGCAGTGGATCGAGTCCGCCGCGGCGGGCGACGCCCCCTGGTTCGTACAGTGCTCCTTTCCCGACCCGCACCATCCGTTCACACCGCCGGGGCAGTGGTGGGACGCGTACGACCCCGACGAGATGGAGGTCCCCGAGAGCTTCGACGACCCGCTCACCGACGCGCCCCGCCACCTGCACCTGATCCGCGGGCTGAAGCCCAGCGCGAACGTGGTGCAGATGTTCGGCGCCACGCGTGAGCAGGTGCGCCACGCGCGCGCCGCCGAGTACGGGATGATCGAGATGATCGACCAGGGTGTCGGCCGCGTGCTCGACGCGCTCGAGCGGAGCGGCGCCGCGGACGACACGATCGTGATCTTCACCAGCGACCACGGCGACATGTTCGGCGACCACGGGCTGATGTTGAAGGGAACGATGCACTACCAGGGCGTCCTGCGCGTGCCGTTCGTCGTCGCGCAGCCCGGGCAGGCCCCGACGCGCTCGACCTCGCTGGCGTCCACGCTCGACCTGGCGCAGACGATCCTGGACCTGTGCGGCTGCGAGCCCTTCATCGGCATGCAGGGGACCAGCCTGGTGCCCGTGCTGGACGACCCTGCGTCCGAGGTGCGCGACCACGTCTTCATCGAGGACGACTTTCCGCCGGGAGAGCAGATCGGCGTGTTCCCGAGCCGGATCCGCACGCTGGTCACGGACGAGGGGCGGATCACGCGCTACTCCACCGGCGAGCTCGAGGTCTTCGACCTGGAGAAGGACCCGCTCGAGCTAGAGAACCTAGCGGCGTCTCCGGCCGGCCGCGACCGGACGGCGCACCTGTCCGACTGCCTGTCGGACGCGTTCCTGCAGTACCAACCGGTCGCGCGCGGGAACGGCAAGCTCCCGCCGCTCTGACTCCACCGCACGGGCACCGAGCGTGCGACCATCGCCGCGTGGAGCTTGCACACTTCGCTGCCGACGCGCCGCCCGACCGGATCCTCGACGCGATCGCACGCGACGGAGGCGCGATCGTCGAGGACTTCGCCGATCCCGCGACGGTGGGTGCGCTCGAAGCGGACTACCGCCGCGCGCTCGACGCGGTGTCGTGGGGCGGCGACGACAGCGACGACTTCTTCGGACGGAAGACCAAGCGTCTCCACGGTCTGCTCGAGAAGTCGAAGACATTCGGCAACGTGATCGACCACGCGCTGGGCCACGCCATGTGCGAGCGCTTCCTGCGCTCACACGCGCGCCACTACCGGATCAGCACCGGAGAGCTGATGGCCATCGGCCCGGGCGAGAAGCGGCAGATGCTTCACCGCGACGCGGACTCCTGGAACTCCTTTCCCGAGCCGCGGCCCGAGGTGCTGGTCAGCGTGAACCTGGCCCTGACCGATTTCTGCCAGGAGAACGGCGCGACGGTGGTGGTTCCCGGCAGCCACGGCTGGCCGAAGGGCCGGCTGCCGCAGGACGCCGACCCGATCGCGCACGCCGTCATGCCGCACGGCTCGGCGCTGCTCTACAGCGGAGATGTGTGGCACGGGGGCGGCGCGAACCAGACCGTCGAGACGCGCATCGGACTGTACTGGGGGTACCTGCTGAGCTGGCTCCAGCCGCTCGAGAACCACCTGGTGACGAACGGGCAGGCCGCCCTCGAAGCCGCCCCCCAACCCGCGCAGCGCCTGCTCGGCTACGACCGCGTCGGCTGGCACGTGCAGCCGTAGGAGACCCCATGCCTGCCGTCGCCACCGACCGGTTCGCCCGGCTCATCGAATCCAACATCGCGGCCGGGCAGACGCTGGCCGCCGAGTGCTACCGCGATCCCGACTACTTCCAGCTCGAGCTCGAACGCGTGCTCAGGCCCGGCTGGCACGCCGTCGCGCGTTGGGACGACCTCCCGAACCCGGGCGACTACCGCTCGGTGGACCTGTGCGGCGAGCCGCTGCTCGTGGTGCGCGGGAACGATCGGCAGCTCCGCGTCTTCTCCCGGATCTGCGCGCACCGCGCGCATCCCGTGGTCGAGGGCAGCGGGAATACGAAGCGCTTCGTCTGCCCCTACCACCGCTGGTCGTACGACCTGGACGGCAGGCTCGCGGCGGCGCCGCTCATGGAGGACACGCCGGGCTTCTCGCGCGAAAACTGCGGTCTCCCCGAGCTGCGTACCGACACCTGGCAGGGGTTCACGCTGGTCAGTCTCGACCCCGCGGCCGAGCCGATCGCGGGCCAACTGAAGGCGCTCGACGAGTTCCTGGAGCCGCACGGCTTCGCCGCGATGGAGACGGTGGGCACGCTCGACTTCGACTCGCCCTGGAACTGGAAGGTGCTCGTCGACAACTTCTGCGAGTCGTACCACCACCTGGGCCCGCACGTGGAGTCGCTGCACAAGACGAACCCGGCCGGCGGCACCTACCCGATCGAGGGGCTCGACGGACCGTTCGCGCTGCTCGAGAACCCGGGCACGCAGGGCAACCCCGACTTCTACGTGGGCCTCGTCTTCCCGACGCTGCTCTTCGCGGTGTTCCGCGGCAATCCCATCGGCACCTGGTACGAGATGCAGATCGACCGGCACGACTCCTTCCGGCTGCGCATCCACATGCTGGCGGCGCCCGGCGTGATCGGAGAAGACGACGTGGACGGGATGAAGGCGATCTTCACGGAGGTCCACGTGGAGGACATAGGCGTCTGCGATGCCGTGCAGGCGGGCCTGCAGAGCCGCCTGTGGCAGCCCGGCCCGCTGGCCCGGCCGTACGAGGGCGTGCTCGGCCGGTTCCACCGCTACCTGCTGGAGCGCCTGACCGGCTAGCATCGCGGCATGGACGGCATCCACGACCTGGGCGGCCGGCACGGCTTCGGCGGGAGTCTCGAGACGCGGGATGACGGGGGCTTCCACGAGCCCTGGGAGAGGCGCACGTTCGCGATGGCGTCACTGCTCACGGGAACGGGCTGCTTCGCGATCGACGAGTTCCGCCACGCGATCGAGCGCCTGGACCCGGTCGCGTACCTGGCCGACGGCTACTACGGCCGCTGGCTCGGCGCCTCGGAGCTTCTGGTGCGCGAGGCCGGCGGACGCCCGCAGCCGGGCCGCATCGCCGACGGCACCGGCCGGCGCGCTCTCGACGCGCCCCCGCGCTTCGCGGTGGGCGACCGCGTCGTCACGAAGAACCTGCACCCGGCGGGTCACTGCCGGCTGCCGGGCTACGCGCGCGCGCGACGTGGCGTCGTCGAGATCCTGCAGGGCGGCTGGGTGCTCCCCGACGCCCGCGCACACGGCAGGGGAGAGGCGCCCGAGCACGTGTACACCGTGCGCTTCGACGGCCGCGAGCTCTGGGGCGACGACGCCGAGCCCGCAACCAGCGTCTGCCTCGACGTCTTCGACAGCTACCTGGAGCCGGCGTGAGCCACGAGCACGAGACGGACCCGCGAGCAATCCGCGCAGAGGCGCTCGAGACGCTGCTCACCGAGCAGGGGCTGGTCACGCCTGAGGCGATCGACGGGATCCTGCGCCACTACGAGCAGGACGTCGGCCCGATGAACGGCGCGCGCGTGGTGGCGCGCGCGTGGACGGACCCGGCGTACCGCGAGCGGCTGCTGGCGGACGGCTACTCGGCGATCGCGGAGCTCGGCTTCGGCGGGCCGCAGGGCGAGCACCTGGTGGTGGTCGAGAACACCCCGCAGGTCCACAACGTGGTCGTGTGCACGCTCTGCTCCTGCTATCCGTGGCCGGTGCTGGGCCTGCCGCCCGCCTGGTACAAGGACCCGTCCTACCGCTCGCGAATCGTGCGCGAACCCCGCAAGGTCCTCAGCGAGTTCGGGCTGGAACTTCCAGAAGAGGTCGAGGTCCGCGTCTGGGATTCGAGCGCCGAGATCCGCTACATGGTGCTGCCCGAGCAGCCGGCCTCACTCGCGGGGCTCGGCGAAGAGGAGCTGGCCGCGCACATCGACCGTGACGCGATGATCGGCGTGGCAAAGGTCGGGCCATGAGCGAAGGCGGAGCCGCGAAGGGCGCAGAGCAGGTCCTGCCGCAGGACGGACCGGGCGCGCCGCCGCGCTCGAACGGCGAGCTCGTCTTTGCCGAGCCCTGGGAGAGCCGCATCTTCGGCATCACGCTCGCACTCCACGGCCAGGACCGCTTCGAGTGGCCCGAGTTCCAGGCGCGCCTGATCGAGGCGATCGCGCGGCACGAGGCCGAGATCGGCGAGGGCGAGTACCAGTACTACGCCTGCTGGCTCGAGGCCTTCCGAAGCCTCGCCACCGACAAGGGCTGGCTCGACGCCAAGGCCCTCGCGCAGCTCGAGAGCGAGCTGGCCGACCGGCCCGCCGGCCACGACCACTGAGCCCCACAGGAGCCCGCATGGCACGCGCAGACTTCCCCATCGCCATCATCGGCGCCGGCTTCGCCGGGATCGGTACCGCGATCCGCCTGAAGCAGCTGGGCATCGAGTCCTTCACCATCTTCGAGCGCGCCAGCGAGATCGGCGGCACCTGGCGCGACAACACCTACCCGGGCGCGGCCTGCGACGTGCCTTCGCACGCGTACTCGCTCTCGTTCGAGCCCAAGTCGGACTGGTCGCTGCGCTTCGCCGCGTCGGACGAGATCCAGCAGTACCTGCTCGACCTGGTCGAGAAGTGGGGACTCCGCTCGCACCTGCGGCTCGACACCGCGATCGCGGAGGCGCGGTTCGACGAGGCCGCGGGCACGTGGACCCTCTCGACCCAGGACGACGAGACGTTCACCGCGCGCGCCGTCGTATCGGGCGTCGGCGGGCTCGTCGACCCGGCCCCACCCGACATCAAGGGAATCGAGAGCTTCGCGGGCGAGGTCTTCCACACCGCGCGCTGGAACCACGAGTACGACCTGGCGGGCAAGCGCGTCGCCGTGATCGGGACCGGCGCGAGCGCGATCCAGGTGGTGCCGGCGATCGCGCCGCAGGTCGAGCGCCTCTGCGT
>JAFDDB010000181.1 GCA_019311115.1 Deltaproteobacteria bacterium | reverse complement strand
CATCGCGATGGTGTACGCGACGCCGGGGCAGATGATCATGCTGATCAGCGGGCTGCAGTGGTCGGGCTACCGCAAGCTCGAGTTCGGCTGCGTCGGCGAGTCCGCCTGTGCGGATTCGTGGGGGCGCGCGCTGGTGACGCGCCAGCCGAGCCTGTCGGTGCCGTGCTTCGCCGAGCGCCGCTACGGCGGCGTACTCGACGACGAGATGCTGCTCGCCACGCCGCCCGGTTACCTGCCGCGCGCCATCGCAGGCATGCAGGCGCTGTCGAAGAACGGGCTGCGCTATCCGATTCCGCAGTACGGCATCCAGACCGACGCGCGCGCGGGCCTCGGCGTGAGCTACGCCCGGCGCGACTGACGCGCCCGTCCAATCCTGTTCGCCAGGGAGGCCAGGGGCGGCTATCGCGACGCCCAGGGTCCAGTCCCGTCCACCCCCGGCCGATGCACCATGCGTGGCGAAGAACCCAGGGAAGGGACGGGTCCGTGCGGCGTTCGAGTCGCTGCTGAACGGTGGCCTGCGGGCCGAGAGCGCCAGTGTGCCGTTCCTGCGGCGCGTTCGCCTGATCACGATCGCCTCGCTCCTCCTGCTCGGGACCGGCGTGCCCTTCGCGCTGGGCTACTGGAACCTGGCGCTGCCCCACGAGACGCTCGACTGCGCGATCGCCATGGGGCTGATCTGCGCGAACCTATGGCTGCTGCGCCGGACCCGGCGTGTCGCCCTGTGCGCCAACCTGCTCACGGGCGCGGTCTTCGCGCTGCTCGTCACGTCGAGCGCCAACGTCGGCGGGCTCGCCGATCCGGACTTCCGCTGGATCTACCTGGCGCCGGTCATGGGCTTCCTCATCTCGGGCGAGCGAAGCGGCTGGACCTGGACGCTGGCTTCGCTGACCGCCGTGGGCGTCTTCTGGGTCCTGCCGATGGGCATGCCGATCCGCTACGAGGCCCTTCTCCGGCTGCCCCTGAATCCGCTCCTGGACCAGGTGGTGCCGCTCCTCATCCTCGGCGTGGTCGGGACCGCGCTGGTGAGAGTCGAGCGCCAGGCGGAGGTCGCACTGATCGACGCGAACCAGGCGATGGTGCGCGAGGCGCACCTTCGGCGCGAGGCCAAGGTCCACGCCGAAGGAGCCAATCGGGCCAAGGGCGAGTTCCTGGCCAACATGAGCCACGAGATCCGCACGCCGATGACCGCGATCATCGGCTTCTCCGAGGTGCTCGAGGAGAGCTTCAGCGACTCGCCGCCGACCGAGGAGCAGCGCGACGCGGTCGAGACCATCCAACGCAACGGTGAGCACCTGCTGCGCATCATCAACGACGTGCTCGACCTGTCGAAGATCGAGGCCGGCAAGCTCGAGGTCGAGCGCATCCCCTTCTCGTTGCGCGAGCACTTGGACGACGTGGTCTCGCTGCTCAGGCTGCGCGCCCAGGAGAAGGGCCTGGCGTTCTCGGTGGAGTACGGCGCAGACGTCCCGGACGTGATCGAGAGCGACCCGATCCGGCTCCGCCAGGTGCTCATCAACCTGGTCGCGAACGCGATCAAGTTCACGTCGCAGGGCTCGGTCCGGCTCGAGGTCTCGACCTTCACCTCGGCGACCGGAATCGGCCTGAGCTTCCAGGTACGCGACAGCGGCATCGGAATGCGCGAGGACGAGTGCACCAAGCTCTTCGAGCCGTTCTGGCAGGCCGACGGGGGCAGCGCGCGCCGCTTTGGCGGAACGGGCCTCGGGCTGGCGATCTGCACGCGCCTCTGCGACCTGATGGGCGGACGCATCGAGGTCGAGAGCCGCCCGGGAGAGGGCAGTACCTTCACCCTGGTGCTCGAGGCCGTGACCGAGGGCGAGATCCCCGGCGGGGACGCCCGGTCGGAGAAGGAAGTGTCGCAGGTCGATCTTTCCGGCGTGCGCATCCTGCTGGTCGACGACTCGCAGGACGATTCGCGCATCATCGAGCGCTTCGTGACGTCGGCCGGCGCGACGGTCGAGAAGATCCGCGACGGTGTCATCGCCGTGCAGCGAGCTCTCGACGACGCGAAGAAGGGCGAGCCCTTCGACGTGATCCTCATGGACATCTGCATTCCGCGGCTCGACGGCGTTCAGGCGACGCGCCGGTTGCGGCGCGCCGGCTACACGGGAGTGATCGTCGCGCTGACTGCGCGTGCCATGTCGACCGACCGCGATCGGTGCATGGAAGCGGGGTGCGACGACTTCCTGGCCAAGCCGATCGACCGCGACGCGCTCGTGCAGCACATCGCAGGCTGCCTGGGTCAGTAGCCGCTAGGCCGGCTCCCGTGCCAGGCCTGCCCGCGCGGCGGCGAGCACCTGGTCATAGCGGGCTTCGAGCGCGGCGTTCGTGCCTCGGCAGCCCGCGATCACTCGTTCGGTCCAGTCGAGATACTCGCGGCGGCGTTCGGGATCCCAGCCCTCGGGCGGGTTCCTGGTCAGGTCCACCACGTTGCAGATCTTGTCGCCCAGCTTCACGTGCCTGGCCCGCGCGGAGAGGTGCGGGGCGTGCTCGACCTGCAACTCCTTGCGCTTCGCCTTCGGCAGGCTCTTGTCGTCGGTCACCTCGCACACCACGCCGCGCACTTCGGGGCTGAAGGCGTCTTCGATCTCTTCGGGCTGGGTGCCGGTGTCTTCGATCGTGTCGTGGAGCAGGGCGGCCTGCAGGGTGACCAGGTCGTCGACGCCCCCGACGTCGGCCAGGACCTCGGCCACGGCGATCGGGTGGTTGACGTAGGGCGAGGCCTCGCTGCCCTTTCTCCGCTGGTCCCGGTGCCGGTCGGCCGCGAAGTGGACGGCCTTCAGCAGAGCCCCAAACTCGCGGATTCCGGCCCGATCGCCCATTGCTTACAGTAATCCTGTACCTGATCCGGCCTGTTGCCGGTGCGATTCACCCAGTCTAGCGGTCCCGCTTGGCTCCTGTGCGCCCGGGTGCGATTATGCCCAGACGGTGAATTCTGTACCTAGACTGTGGTGGGCGGCCGCCTGCCTCCTTCCGGTCGTCACTCTCCTGCTGCCGCTGCCCGCCGACGCGCGCCGCGCGGTCGTCGAGCGTGGCGTTGCGCGCGAACTGGCCCGGGGCATTCCGTCCGAGGGCCTGCGCGTGATCGTCAAGCTGCGCGGGGACGGCCTTCCGGCCTGGGGGCCCCTGCGGCGCTCCGGCATCGGCGGCCGGCAGGACCGCGTGCTCGCGCGGCTCGCGCGTGGATCCTACAAGCTGCGGCACCGCTACACGGACGTGCCCGGGATGGCGATGCGTCTCAGCCCGAGAGCCATCCGCGCGCTCGAAGCCCACCCCGACGTCGAGTACATCTACCTGGACGGCCGGGTCCAGGCGCAACTCGCCGAAGGCCGCGACCTGGTCGGCGGCACCATCACGACGCTGCAGGGATTCACCGGCTCAGGAGTGAGAGTCGCGGTCCTCGACACGGGCATCGACACCGACCATCCGTTCCTGAGCGACGACCTGGTCACCGAGCGCTGCTGGTGCTCGGGCGGCGGGGGGTGCTGTCCGTTCCCGCCCGCCAACTCGAGCGTGCAGTCGGGACCCGGCAGTGCCGAGGACGACGAGGGACACGGCACGTCCGTGTCGGGGATCATCACGTCGAGCGACCCGCTCAGCACGGGCCTCGCCCCCGACGCGGAGATCGTGGCGTTGAAGGTGCTGGACGACGGCGGCGGCGGGAACTTCAGCGACATCGACCTGGCCCTGCAGTGGGTCGTCTCGAACCACGCCACGTACAACATCCGCGCCGTCAACATGAGCCTCAGCGACGGGGAGGAGCACGACAACGCCGCGGCGTGGCCGTGCGACCCGGCCACCACGACGACCGGCGGGTACATCCAGAGCCTGGCGGCGGCCGGGGTGGCGGTCTTCGTAGCGTCCGGCAACCAGGCCCACAACAACGGCGTCGGCTTTCCGGCCTGCGTGACGGCGGCGATCGCGGTCGGCGGGGTGTACGACGAGGACTTCGGACCCAAGAACTTCTCGCCCTGCAGCGACCCGGTCACCGGCCCCGACCTGATGGTGTGCCACACGAATACAGGCTCGCTGCTCGAGGTCATGGCTCCCGACTACCTGACCCGGACCACCGACGTGGGCGGCGCCTCGACGGTCTTCTGGGGCACGTCGGCAGCGTCCCCCTACGCGGCGGCCGCCGCCGCGCTGATGTTCGCGCGGGACCCGAGCCTGACCGTGGCCGGCCTGCGCGGCATGATCGCCAGCCACGGCCCGCTCGTTGCCGACCCCGACAACCCGCCCGACGCCTTCCCGCGCATCGCTCCCGCGCACATGCTGACGACGCTCGTCTTCGGCACCGACACCGACTCCGACGGCATCGCCGACGACGGCGACGGCTCGGGGAGCGCCACGGACGACTTCTGCACCGGCGGCGACACGCTGCTCTGCGACGACAACTGCCTGCTGGCCGACGACCCGAACCAGGTGGACACCGGGGGCATCGGCCTGGCGAGCGCTCCGGACGGGATCGGAACGGCCTGCCAGTGCGGCGACCTGGACTCCGACGGCGAGGTCGCCCCGCCCGACGTGGACGCGATCCGCGCCAGCCTCGCCGATCCCAGCGGCGCCGCGCTCTCGAGCGACGCCCAGGCCCGCTGCACGGTCCAGAGCGGAGCGACGACCTGTGGCCTCGTCGAGGCCGCCATCCTGCTGCGCAACCTGAACAGCCCGCCGTTCGGCCCGGCCATCGAGCCGGTCTGCGACGACGCGCTCGGAAGCTGACTCAGCCCAGGTTCGCGCCGTCCGAGTCGATCAGCCGCTCGAGACGATCGAATCGCGGGTCGCGCTCCGGCAGGATCCGGCGCAGCCAGCCGCGCACGTAGTCGAAGTCGAACGGCTCGTCGCAGGCGTAGAGCATCTCGGCGATGTCGCGCCAGTCCTTCTCGCGGTCGAAGACCGCCTTGTACACGATCAGGTCCTCGCCGCTCAAGATGTGGATCTGCTCCCCGCCAAAGTCCACCGACCGGCGCCGCTCCATCGAGCTGTCGTGCAGCGCGTCGTACGAGAAGAACACGTCGATCGGCGTCCTCTCCCAGAACACCCGGACCTGCCCGTCACGATCGATCGCCTCGACCTGCCCGGCCTGGCCCGCCGACACGCCGATCGAGGCGAGGACCGACAACACGCGCGCCGCCTGCGCCGTCTGCGCGGCAGGCACGAAGACGTTCAGGTCGATGTCCGCGGTGGCGCGCGGGGGCGCGTAGTAGGCGAGCGCGTTCGCGCCCCCGAACGCGTGAGGAATCCCGGACTCCGTCAGGACGTTCTCGATCGCGACGAGCTTCTCGTCGAAGAGCAGCGCCACGCCTACTCGTCGCTCTCGACCGGCCGCGAGCTGAAGCGCGGGAACACGCGCCGCGGCCGCGAGCGCAGCGCCCCGCGAGACTGCACGATCCGGTCGGCGGTGCGAACCAGTCCCCGCAACGCGCGCCCGTGTTCCGCTTGCGGTTGCCCCACCCAGTCCTGCGCGTCGAGCAGGTGTTCGGGGACCGGCTCGGAGGGCAGCGGGTCGAGCAGCGCGCGCAGGCGCGCGACGAGGGCAGGGGTCGGAACGCCGCCCCTCTGGAGCACGCCCAGCAGTCGCCGCGCCTCGGGGTGACTGCGCCTGCGCGTCACCGGGACTCCCATCGCGCGCGCACGCCGCGCGACGGCGTCGCGATCGAACGGAAGCCGCGCGGAGGCCTGCGCCTCGTCGAGCACCTCGGGAGTGAGCGCGCGCTTGAAGCTCGCGAGGATGGCCTGGCGCGGCCCCGCGGGAGTGCCGCGGCACTCCCGGATCTCGTAGCGGCTGCGCGTCCGGCGGATCGAGGCCATGAATCAGCTCCAGTATCTATGAGACCAAGTATAGTTCTTATAGATACCGGATGCAATCGAGGTCGCTCCCGCTCCAAGGGTTCTCAGTCCCCCAGCGCTTCGTACGCCGTAGGAGCC
>JAFDDB010000180.1 GCA_019311115.1 Deltaproteobacteria bacterium | reverse complement strand
GACGAGATCCGCGCGCGGGCGCGCGCGGGCACGGCGGTGCTGCTGGTCTCGACCGACCTCGACGAGGTGCTCGAGCTCGGCAACCGCATCGGCGTGCTCTTCCGCGGCCGGGTCTTCCCGGTCGAAGACGGCGAGCGCAAGCGCGAGCGCATCGGACAGCTCATGCTCGGCGCCGGGGAGGGCGCGTGACCGTGCTGCGCGGGCTGCTCGGTCCGCTGCTCGCGATCTCGGGGGCGCTGGTGGTGTCGGCGGTGTTCCTGGCGGGGCTCGGGGCCGATCCGGGGGCGGCGTTGTTCGCTCTCGCGGACGGTGCGTTCGGCGACCGGCTTGCGCTCCAGAACACGCTCGTGCGCGCGGGACCGCTCGTGCTGATCGGGCTGGCCGTCGCGGTGGCGTTCCGCTGCGGACTCTGGAACATCGGCGGCGAAGGGCAGCTGTACCTGGGGGCGCTCGCGGCCACGGCCGTCGCCACGCGCCTGGCCGGACCCGTGCCGTTGCCGCTGGCGCTGCTGGCCGGCACCGCGGCGGGTGCGGCGTGGGCGGGCATTGCGGCCGCGCTGCGCGTGTCGCGCGGCGTATCCGAAGTGCTTTCTACGCTGCTGCTCAACTTCATCGCGATCCTGGGCGTGGCCTGGGCGGTGCACGGCCCGCTCCAGGAAGTAGCCGGTGCGTACCCGCAGAGCGACGCCTTCCCCGAGGCTGCGCGGCTCGGCTTCCTGCCCGGGCTCGCGCGCGTCCACGTCGGGCTGCTCTTCGCCCTGGTCCTGCCCGTGGGGATCTGGCTGCTCATGTTCCGGAGCGCCGCCGGTCTGCGACTTCGCGCCATGGGGCTCGCGCCCGCAGCCGCCCGCTACGCCGGCGTCTCGCCGGAGCGCGAGACCTACCGCGTACTCCTGCTGTCCGGCGCGCTGGCTGGGTTCGCCGGCGCGCTCGAGGTCTGCGGAGTGACCGGCCGGCTGTTCCAGAACCTGTCGCCGGGCTACGGCTTTACCGCCATCGCGGTCGCGCTGCTGGCACGCCTGCACCCGCTGGCGGTGCTTCCGGCGGGGCTCTTCTTCGCCGCGCTGGCCAGCGGCAGCGGCGCCATGCAGCGCGCCGCGGGCGTGCCGTCGGTGACGGTGCAGGTGATCGAGGCGCTGGTCATCCTGTTCTCGGTCGGGTTCGCGCTGCCCCGGAGGTCGGCGTAGTGGAGATCGCGCTGCTGCTCGCGACGCTGCGCCTGGCCACGCCGCTCGCGATCGCCGCCATGGGAGAGCTCGTTGCCGAGCGCTCGGGCGTGCTCAACATCGGCATCGAGGGAATGATGCTGGCGGGCGCGTTCGCCGCGTTCGCGGCCGGCGCGACGACCGGCTCGGTGGCGCTCGGCATGGTGGCGTCGGTCTCCGCAGGCGTCGCGCTCGCCGCGCTCTTCGCGGCCTTCGTGCTCGGACGCGGCGCCGACCCGATCGTGGCGGGCACCGCGCTCAACGTCTTCGCGCTCGGCGCGACGGGCACCGCGTACCGCCTGCTCTTCCCGCCGGACCGCGCGCTGCCGACCGCGCCCCAGGCGGCGGAGTGGCTGCCGGGCGTCAACGTCTACCTGTGGATCGCGCTCGCGCTGGTCGTCGGGGTGGCGCTCTTCCTGTCGCGGACGCGCGCGGGGCTCTCGCTTCGCGCGGTGGGAGAGCGCGCCGAGGCCGCGCACCTGGATCTCCGACACCTTCGTCGAGGCCATGACGAGCGGCCGCGGCTTCATCGCGCTGGCGCTGGTGCTCTTCGGCGGCTACCGGCCCGCGCGCATCGCGGCGGGTGCGCTGCTCTTCGGCGCGGCCAGCGCCTTCCAGTTCCGGCTGCAGGCCATGGGCGTCGATATCCCGTACAACCTCCTGCTGATGGTCCCGTACGTCCTGACGCTCGTCGTGCTGGCGGTCTTCGCGGGACGCGTTCGCGGCCCCGCAGACCTGGCGCGCCCGTTCATGCGCGAGGGGTAGAGTGGCAAGAGCCGTCTGCGCGCGCAGTCCGGGTCGGCTCGAACGCCGCCGTCGCTCAGTCCCCTCTGGCGGCCGGTAGCGCTGCGAGCGTTCCCATGGGCGCCCCCGCACCGGGGTCGAGCCTGAGCAGCTTGGGAATCGCGCCCTCGATCTGCCAGGTGGGCATATTCGAGTTCGAGGTCCAGACGCCTCCGTCCTCATCGAAGTCGATCTCGCGCGTGTAGGTGACGCGCGTGGGCAGCGGGTAGACGGTGAAGCGCTCGCTGTCCGGCTCGAAGCGGATCAGCGTGTCGCTGTTGGTGCCGCAGATCCAGACGGTGTCGGTGCGCCGGTCGACGTTCAGCGCGTAGGGCGTCTCGGTGCCGAGCGGCTCGATCGGGAGCGGGTAGGTCTTGAACTCGCGCGTTTCGGGGTCGAAGCGCGCCAGCAGGCTTGAGGAGAAGCCCGGGATCCACAGGTTGCCCCGCGAGTCGAAGCGAAGGCGGCGCGGGCCCGTGAACGGTGTGTCGATCATCTCCACGTCGAAGCTGTCGGGATCGATCCGTCCCAGGCGGTGCGCGTTCAGTTGGCTGATCCAGACGGTGCCGTCGGGGGCGATGTCGATGCCGTACGGGATCGGAGCCTGGACGCCCTCGCCCGCCGCGGCCGCGTCGGACAGGTCGAAGGTCCGATTCAGCCACAGAAAGAAGGGCAGCATGCGCATGGCCACCGCCTGGCCCCACGTCGGGGCGGGCAGGCGGATCCAGTCGTGAGTCCCCGTGGCCGGATCGTGCACGCCCACGTGATTGGAGGCCGCGACCGTGTACCAGATGCGTCCCCGCGGATCGATGCGCAGCGTGTGGGGGTAGTAGCCCTCCTCCAGCGGGAGGATCGTCCACTCTTCGGTGCCGGTGTCGAAGCGCGCGATCTGGTTGCCGAGCGCGAGCGTGATCCAGATGCCCCCCTGCGGATCGACCTGCAGGGAGTGAGGGCCGACGTGCGCGTTGGTGTTCGGCGGCGCCGGGGTCGCGCCCCCGCCGCCGAAGACCCCGCCGAGTGGCAGGTCGCCGCGCGGGACGTCGAAGGACCGGCGCTCGCCTCCGGGGACGCGAGGGTCCAGCCGGTAGAGCTTGTCCTGCATCATGTCGACGGAGTAGATGCGACCGTCATGGTGTACCACCAGGTCGTGCTGCATCGAGGCGCGGTGTCCGACCGCCCACTCCTCGATCACCGCCGTGTGCACGGCGGGGTCCGGCGGAGGCGCGAAGTCCGGCTCGTGCATGCCGCGGGTCAGGCGCGGCACCGCCGTCGCCAGGTCGTAGGCCTCGTTGAACAGCGTCGGGATCCGCTCGCGCATTTCGGTCGAGAGACCCGCTCCCATGCGCGCCATCAGGTGCAGCACCTTCTGCCACTGCTCCTCGGGCCGCAGCATGCGGGTGGCCCAGTTGCCCTGCTGGTGGCAGTAGGTGCACTGGCGCACCAACTCCTCGCGTTGGGCCGGATCGTCGACCTTCTCGAGCACGAGGGCCCACCAGCGGTTGGCGGGAAGTTGGCCGGCGACCGACGCGGGATCGGTCTCGCGTTCGAGCGCCAGGTCGAGTGCGCCACCGGTTCCGGGCACCAGGTCGTGACGCTCCAGGTCACGCCAGCCGATGCGCCGGACGCGCACGCTGTAGGAGGGGGCCGCGGCGAGTTGCGGCGTGAGGTAGCGCCCGTCGGGCCCGCTGTAGACCGTGATCTCGTGCGAGGGGTCGCCGTGACGGAACGTCACCATCGCCCCTTCGACGGGCGCGCCGTCCGCCCCGCGAACGCGGCCCTCGAAGCCTGCGGCGCTCGCATCCGCAGGCAGGAGGAGCGAGGCTACAATCGCGAGCGTGATTGAATGGCGCATGGAATCTCCGATCGCGGCTTCGGCCGGCGCCGTTATTCTCGCACTTCTGCTGGGCACGGTCTCCGTGTCGGGGTGCGCCGCGTTCCGCGAGAGAGAGACAGACCAGGCGGCGCGCCTCTCTCGCGAGTCGGCCGCCCTGGCCGCCCTGTTGGCCGCGCCCTCGCCCGCTTCAGCTCCGCCCGGGGCACTGCGGGTGCGCCTGGCCTTCGGGGCGGCGGCCGATCTCGACCTGTACGTGACCGACCCGCTCCAGGAGACGGTCTACTTTGCCAACAGCCCGTCGCGGGCCGGTGGGCGCCTGGACCGCGACTCGCGCTGCCAGGACCCGGCCCCACGCGTCGAGACGGTCGTCTTCGCCGAGCCGCGCCCCGGGGTCTATCGTGTCGGCGTCGACTTTCCCGAACACTGCGACGGCGCCCATGAGCCGGTCGCCTTCGCCGTGGTGGTCGATCGCGACGGCCGCGTGCTCTCCGAGAAGCGCTCCGCCATCATGACACTCTACTTCGCCCCCATCGTCCTCGAGACGCGCGTCGAGAACGAGCCGTCGCTGGCGCATGAGTGAGGCGACGAAGACGAGCGTGCGGTCAGTTCCCAGGGCTCTTGGCGGGATCGTGGGCCGAGCCCGTGCGCTCTTGCCACGTCGCCACCTCCACGGAACCGATACTGGATTGCGCGGATTCGTCTTCCTGGAGTCAGACGGTTGATCTACTACCTCGTCTCGAAGAAACACACGTACACGGTCAAGAGGTGGATCAAGCACTACCCCGAGCAACTGATGGGGCGACTCCGGGTTCTTCCCTACTCGAAGTGTCACGGCACCGTCCAGGAAGGAACCTTCATCTTCAGCGACATAGACCGCCTGTCTCCCCGTGCAACGCGGAAGGCGTCGAGGCTCCTGGACAAGGTTCGCAGGGCCGGCTGCCGTACGCTCAATCACCCGTCCGACTCCCTGCGACGGTACGATCTCCAGAAGTCGCTACGGAACGACTTTCGAGTATTCAGGAGTCACGAAGTACCCGCTGATCTGCGCTACCCCGTCTTCCTTCGCGTGGAGAACGATCACGGCGGCAGTCAGACCGATCTGCTTCGCGACCCGGAGAGCTATCACGCCGCGCGCCAGCAGTTTCCGGACTCGCTCGTGGTGGAGTTCCTGGATACGCGGGACGAGAATGGACTCTTCCGAAAGTACTCGGCCTTCCGGATCGGAGAACGAATCATCCCGCGTCACGTTCTCTTCAGTCGCGACTGGGTCGTCAAGAAGTCGGATGTCATCGACGACGCGACGGCTCGGGTGGAGTTCGAGTACCTCGAGGATCATCCTCACGAGGCAGATCTTCGCGGGATCTTCGACGTCGCGAAGATCGACTTCGGTCGGATCGACTACGGCATCCACGAGGGCCGCATCCAGACCTGGGAGATCAACAGCAACCCGTCGCTGACGGCCCCGAGGAGAGGTCGACCCAGCGAGACCTATCTGAAGCGGCTCGCCGTGCACGAGTGGGGGGCCCGGGCGACCAACGAGGCCCTGCTCGAGCTGGACGTGGGGCGAGAGTCCAAGAAGGTCCGGCTGGGCATCCCGAGAACTTGGAGACCCGAGTCACGATTCGCGATTTGACGAGCCGGCCAGGCGGCGCTCGCGTCTGGCACCAGGAGCGGCTCGGCGCATCAGGCTCTCCACCCCGGGGCGGTTCAACCGCTTCAGTTCAGACCAGCAAACCCCGTCACGCATTAGCGTGACGGGGTCGCAGTCTTGATGGTGCACGAGGCCTCGGCCTGCGCTCAGTTCGACGTCGCTCTTGTCCTGGCGCAGAACGCCGGTCGATCAGTCGGCCACATTCGCATCGACGACGCCGATCCCGTTGTTGAGATCGTCCGCGCAGTCCTTGCCCCGCTCGAACTCACCCGCGTACATGTCCGCCAGGATGTCATCGAGCGCCTGGCCGACCGTCCCGGCTTCCTCGCACGAGTTCTCGGAGACCTCGTTGCCTTCGTATAGCTCGCACTTTCCGTTGTTGGCGAACAGGTCGCCGGCCGCCAGATTGAGAAGCAATGCGGCCAACTGCTGCTCGGCCTTCTGCTGCTGGCTCCGCCGCCCCTTCTTCCACAGGGCGTTCAGCAGCTGCGATGCGTCGGTGAAGACCGGCGACAGGGGAACCGCCGCCGCCACCACCTGATCAAACTGGGGATCGGGGAAGTGCTGCGCCTGCCCCATCGGCGTGTCCGCGCGGTTCTTCCAGAAGCCGATCGTGCACGGAGCCGGATCGCCGTCATCCGGCGGCTCGGGAGGCACCACCTTGCATGTGTTCGTGCAAGCTCCCGCGTCCTCGTTGTTGGGTCCGCACCCGAGGCAGGTCTGGCTGAGATCGTCGAAGTAGCAGCTCGCCGGACCGTTATGCCCGTCGATCCACGCCTCCTCACAGGTGGCGACAGCATCGAATTGACGGCATCCCTCCGAGCTGGGTCCACCTCCGAAGACCGTGCGCTCGGGGTCGAGACAGACCTGAGCCCCCACTGGACTCGCCACCACGAGCCCGACGCCACAGGCGATCAGTACGCAGACAGACTTGCTTCGGAGAACATTCGGCATGATCGAACCTTCCATTGCGCATGCAGATCGCGCTCGGGCGCGCACTCCCCGTGCGCCTTCCGTGTCATTGAGGCCTTTCTCGGCACTTCGGTAGACACGAATGGTGTTCCGCGTCACAGGTGCGATGATGATCGGCTTCAGCTCGCCGTTCGGTCGCGCCGGAGGAGCCAGCTCGCAGTGAAGAGCGTGAGCACTGCGATCGGGTAGAGCCAGGGCCCGACCGTGGGAACGGCCGCGGGGTCGCTGTCGAGTCGGGTGAAGGTGAACGTGCCGACGGGTACACCGTTGCCGAGCGGGAGCGAGGTGATCAGCGCGATCGGCTCCTGCGGGACGGTGTCCAGGTCGTTCCACCGTCGTTGGTGCGCAAGACCGTCCCACCCTTTCCAACGGCAGTGACATAGCCGAACCCGGCTTCAATGATGTAGTGCAGGTCTTGGGTCGTACCGCTGCTCTGCTGGACCCAGGTCTGGCTCCCGTCGGTGCTGTGGAGGATCGTCCCTCCGTCTCCGACGATCCATGAAGTGCTCGTGATGAAGCCCGCCCCGTGGTTCAGGGAAACGCTCACGCCCGAGTTCAGCGTGGCCCAGCTCACGCCCCCGTCGCAGGTCTGGTAGAGCGAGCCAGCGCTTCCCAGTGCGTTCTGGCAGCCGCTCTCTCGCGAGTACATGACGAAGCGCTCCAAGGCGTCAGGGACGTTTCTCGAGAACCAGGTGCCGGTGAGATTCAGACGAACGACCCCGGCGTCGCCGGAGACCCAGAGTTGCGAACTCGTCAGCCGTTGCCCGGAGAACAGATCGACCGAGGTCAGCGGATTCTCCAACGACCAGGTGGTTCGAGTAGCATCCGAATGCGCGACCAGCCCGTCGTCTCCCACGAGGTAGAGATCGGAGAACCCACCGCCCTCGACGATGGTTCGAACCGTGAAGCTGGTGCCCAGAGGAATCGTCGTCCAGGGCCCCTGGTCCGCGCCGCCCCAGCCGGAGCAACTCACAGAAATGCCGTCATCGGAACGAGAAATGCCCCCTGATCCAGCCTATCCTCACCGTCTGATGGAGGATGCAAGCGACGCCCAACGTGGACTTCGGATCGAAGGCGTCATCGAAAGCGTTCGGTCCTCCCAGCAACTGGCGGCGGAAGAGCCCCTGGATGCCGAGACGTTCCTTCTCGAGCGGGGTCTCGCCCTTGATTCCGTGTCGTTGCTGGATCTCGTGCTGGCACTCGAGGAACGCTTCGGGCTCCGGATCGCGGAGGATGACGTCGTT
>JAFDDB010000014.1 GCA_019311115.1 Deltaproteobacteria bacterium | reverse complement strand
GCGGATCGAGTTCGGCACCGGCGAGTCGTCGGCGCTGGCCGAGCTCGGCGGGTTCGGCGTCGCCGTCGACGAGAAGCGCGACATGTGGCGCGAGGCCGTCGAGCAGACCGCGAACATGATGGCGATGGACCCGTACCCCGGATTCGAGGGCAAGTACTTCGACATGCCCTGCCGAAACATCGTGCCCAAGCCCGTGCAGCGGCCACATCCGCCGATCTGGGTTGCGTGCTCGAACCGCGACACCATCCACATGGCCGCCAAGCTCGGCATCGGCGCGCTGACGTTCGCGTTCATCGACCCCGAGGAAGCCCGGCACTGGGTCGACGACTACTACACGACGCTCAAGAACGAGTGCGTGCCGATCGGCCACGCGATCAACCCCAACATCGCCATGGTCACGAGCTTCTCCTGTCACGAGGACGAAGAGGAGGCACGGCGCCGCGGTCTAGACGGCTTCCGCTTCTTCAGCTTCGGCCTCGGCCACCACTACGGCTTCGGCCGGCACAAGCCCGGCCGCACCGACATCTGGAAGGACTTCGAGAAGGCCCGCGACGCCGAGTCGCTGCCCGAGAACGGACTGGGCGGGATCGGCACGCCGGACCAGTTGCGCGCGCACCTGAAGAAGTTCGCGGACGTGGGCGTGGACCAGGTCGTGTTCATCCAGCAGGGTGGCCGCAACAAGCACGAGCACATCTGTGACTCGCTCGAGCTGTTCGCCCGCGAAGTCATGCCCGAGTTCAAGCAGGGCGAGGCGGAACGCGAGAGGAAGAAGCTCGAAGAGCTCGCGCCCTATCTCGAGAAGGCGATGGAGCGCAAGAAGTTCATGAAGCCGCTCGCCGACGACGAGATCCCCGACATCGTCGCGCTCGGCCGCCAGATCGCGGAGAGCGGAGAGGCGGGCAACTCCGAGATGGCCAAGCGCTGGAAGGAACGCATGGCTTCGCGCCCGGAGATGCAGAAGGGCTGACCGTGGAGGCGGACGGAGGCACACGCCGCGAGCGGCGTCGCGTGGAGAACCGCGGGCGCTTGCTCGAGGCCGCGGTCGCGGTCATGCTCCGCGAGGGGTACGACCGCGCCACCATCGCGGGCATCGCCCGCGAGGCGGACCTGGGCTTCGGCACCTTCTACAGCCACTTCGAGTCGAAGGAGGCGGTGTTTCGCGCCGCCGTCGAGGAGTCCGCCGAGGCGCGGACGAGCCTGCTGGCCGGCGTGCTCGAGCCCGTGGACTCGGCGCCGGAGCGAATCGCCACGACCTGCGCGCTCTACGTGGCGCTCGCGGGCCGCTACCCGCAGGTCACCCGCTTCCTGCTCGACGCGCGGCGGCACGCCGAGAACCCCGGACGCGAGGCGGCGGTCCACCCGTTCGGGGACCTGATCGAAGACGGCTGCAAGAACGGCGAGCTCGAGCTCGCCGATCCGCAGGCCACGGTGGCGGCGACGACCGGCTCGCTGCTCGGATTGATCCAGGAGATGCTCGAAGGCCGACTCTCCAGCGATGCCGCGGCGCGCGCCGCGGCGGACGTGAGCCTGCGCGTGGTGGGCATCTCGCCCGTCGTCGCCCGCAAGCTGACACAAGCTGCTTTGGAACGAGTCGACGCGTACCTGCGCGCCGCACTGGACGAGGAGAACGAGGAATGAGCGACCCGATCTACAGCTACGACGAGATGATGAGCGACGACGACTACGCCCGCCCCCACGAGGAGGCCGGCTACAAGCTGCACGGCGGCTTCGACGCCGAGGGCCGCTACGTCTCGCCGCGAATGAAGGTACGGTCGCCGGCCGTGGACGAGTGGCGCGAGCGCATGGTCGCGCGGGGCGGCGGGCTGATCGACGCCGACGAGACCCTGCTCGCGGGCGAGACCTTCCCGTCCTATCCCCAGACCAAGCTGATGCTGCAGAGCGGCATCGACCAGGGCATCTGGAACTCGCTCACGATCACCGGCGTGATCGAGGCGCGTGGCCGGGCCCTGCTCGACTACCCCGCGCCGGACCTGCAGAAGATCATCGTCGATGACATCTCGGCCATGGCGGCCGGCCACCTGGCCAAGGGCCTGCTCCACGCGCACGGCATGGACGAGGGCGGCGACCCGGCGTCGGACCGCGGCGCGCACGACGCCATGTGGTTCGCGGTCCGCGACACGGTCTTCGGCAAGGGCGCGTACCCGCTGCCCGAGGTCCCCGAGAACATCGGACGACCCGACTCGGACCGGCGCGAGATCCCGGACATCCCCGCCGAGTACGAGCAGCTCATCCTGCTGATGATGAACGTGCTGATGATCGAGATCCGCGCCGAGATGATCTTCGACTACTACTGCAAGCTGCTCGGCGACCCGGACCTGTTCAGCGCCAAGCGCGAGGCCGCGGAGTGGGGCGTCGAGATCGTCAACCGCATCCGGCAGGACGAGGCGATCCACGTCGGCTACCTGCAGCTCGTCCTCTCGGAGCTGCGCGGCTGCACCTTCAAGACCACCGACGGCAAGCAGGTCGCGGGCTCGGAGCTCATCGACCCGGTCTGGGAGCGCATGGTGCACTGGCACGCCGTCGACAACCCGAAGCTCCAGCGCGAGCAGAGCCGCAAGGACGTCGAGGCGCGCATCCTGACACACCCCCGCGGCGACGAGATCCTGGCCGAGTTCCGGGCGCTGGAGGACTAGCGGGAAGTACTCCGCGCGAAGGGTCGTCAGATCAGCCCGGGCTTTGTCCGCCTGCCTGGCCCGACCCTACTGCCGTGCCTTGGATTGGCGGCGCCGAGCCTGGTGCGCAGCAAACTCCTCTGCGCTCACCTTCCCGTCACCATTCGAGTCGAGGTCGCCGAAGGCCGGGGCGCTGCCCAGGTTTCTCATCGGATACCCCTGCTTCACCCGTTCGCGAATCCGCTTGGCTCGCGCTTCCTGGAACTCCTTCTCTACAAGGGTCCCATCTCCATCGAGGTCGTAGTCGTCGAAGGAAGGCATATTTTTCCCGGGCCCCATGCCCTGGCCGGCGCCGCGCCCTCGTCCCATCTGCGCGCCACCGCGCTTCTCCATTGCCGCCTTCTGGCCTGCAGTCAGTTCATTCGCGGTCAGCTTGCCGTCACCGCTCGTGTCGAAGTCGGAGAAGGCGGGTGCCTTGGCCACACCGCGCATTTGCTTCCCCTCCGCGGCTCGGCCCGCCATGCGCTTCGTCCTGACTGCCTGGAACTCCGCTTCAGAGATCGCCCCGTCCCCATTCGCATCGTAGGTGGAGAACGGAATCGGACCTCGTGCGGGTACCTCCTGGGACTGCGCGGCACCCGGCCGCGGCACGAACGCGAACGCGAATACCAGCCCGATGGTGATCGCACCTCTGAGGTTGTCCATCGCCTCCCCTCGCGTCGTGGCGTGCACCCCACCCTAGGTGCCACGAGTCCGTCGTCAATGCGAGACGCGCGGCGAAGACCGTCGGGCGCCGCCTCCGCGCCCGACTCAGCAGCCTGCTAGGCAGCGCCTTCGCCCGTGCGCAGGTCGAGGGCGGCGCGGATGCGCGCGTGCTCGCGCTGCGTCAGGCGGAAGCGCATGAAGATCAGTACGCCCGTGCCGTAGAGCAGCGCCGGGACCAGCGCCGTGAAGACGCGGAGGGCGTCCCGGACCGCCGGGGTCTGCTCGGCGTTCGGCACGAAGTCCATCCACGCCAGGGCGAAGCCGAGCGCGATCGAGCTCAGGCCTCCCGCCGTCTTCGCGGCGAAGGCCCAGGTCGCGAAGTACGCGCCCTCCTTGCGCTGGCCGGTCTCGAGCTCGTCCCAGTCGATGATGTCGGCCTGGATCGACGGCGCCATCACGTCGGCCCCGGCCGACGCGAGCCCGCCCACGACGGAGATCGCGCAGACGAAGAGGATGTCGCCCTCGCCCGCGAAGAAGAGCAGGCCGATCACGACGGCGACCATGCCCATCGAGATCGTCAGGAGCCGGTGCTTCTCATGGTGCGGCGCGAGCCGTAGCCAGAACGGCACGCCCGCGATGGACGTGACGAACAGCAGCCCGATGTACACGAACGTGTACTCGGGAGTCCCCAGCACGTACTGCGAGAAGAACGGCAGCGAGCCGGTGAGCGCCACGATGCCGAGCTGCTGGACGAGGAACACCGCGAGCAGCAGCCGTGCGTGCGGGTTCGACAGGATGTCACCGAGGGCGGCCAGTGGATGGGCCGCCCCGCGGCCCTGGAACTCCGCGCGCTCGCGAACGCGCAGCGTCATGTAGACGAAGAGCGCGATCGAGAGCGGTGCCGCGATCGCCGCCACGACCCGTCCGACCGTGCGAGCGTCCGCGGTCGAGTCGAAGGCGGCGATGCTGGCCACCGCGCCGAGCGTTCCGATCCCGAAGAAGACGCGCTTCACGCCGAAGATGCGCGTGCGGTCGTGGTAGCTGTCGCTCAGCTCCGCACCGAGCGCCGAGTGCGGAACGTCCACCATGGTGAGCGCGGTGTAGAAGAGGACCAGCGCCGCACCCATCCAGGCGCCGAGCGCCGCTCCCGAGAGCATGGCCGGCGGCGCCCACAGCATGGCGAAGGCCAGCCCCATCGGGACCACCCCCGCCAGCATCCAAGGCCGGCGCCGGCCCCAGCGCGTCTGCGTGCGATCCGTCATGAAGCCGATCAGCGGGTCCGACACCGCGTCCCAGATTCGCGACACGCCGAGCCAGAGCCCCATGGCAGCCGGTGCGATCAGCAGCACGTCGGTCGCGAACTTCATCAGGTAGATGCTGATCAGCAGCCCCATGAAGCCGATCCCGATCATGGGCAGGGAGTAGGTCACGAGTGCGCCGGTGGGTACGCGCGCTCGGCTCTGCGTGGGCTCGCTCATCATGCTGGCCTCCTCATCGTCGGGTGGAGGCTTCAGGTGCAGTCGGTTCGCTGCGCCAGAGAGCGCGTGAGCCGGTGTCGTGGGCGGAGAAGACGGCAGGGACATGGTTCGATGGCTCGTGCACGCAACGTGCCAGCCGCGCTCACTCCGGGTCGAGCGGGTCGAGCGGGTCGAGCACGTCGGCCGCGTCCTCGGCGGCTTCGCGGATCTGGTCGTCCCCGGTTCGCTCCGCCACGTCGAGCAGTGCTGGCACGGCGCGCGGATCGTCGAACCACTCCAGCGCGTCGATGACCGCGAGCTGTACGTCGGGGTCCTCGTCCGAGAGAGCGTCGATCAGGGCCGCCAACGCCTCCGCGTGCTCCGAGTCGCCCAGCTGCTCGGCCGCCGCCTCGCGCACGCGAGGGCTCTCGTCGTCCATCGCCCGGAGCAGCAGCTGCAGGCCGCCCGCGTCGGCCGCGTCGGTGTCCATCACCGCCTCGGCGCGGACCCGTGGATCGGGGATGTCCAGCGGGTCGGAGGCGTTCGCGTCCCGCTGGCGAGGCGAGTCGTCGGTGGCAGGGGCTGCCTCTTCGTCCCAGTCGTCCCCGTCCGCGCCCTCCACCCAGTCGGCTGAGACCTCGCGCTCGAGCGCCGCGCGGTCCCGCCGTTCGGCAGGGGTCTCGCGGTGCGCTTCGAGCAGCGCGATTTCCCTGGCGCTGCGCACACCCCTCGTCGTAAGGGGCTTCTCTTCGGGAGGCTCTGGCGCGTCCTCGCCGCCTCCGCACGCGGCGAGCACTCCGGCCAGGAGCAGGCACGCGCCGGTGCGCGCTACGCCCGCGCGCGCTGAAGGGGCGCGGATCGGTGCGGTTCCCCCCGTGCCTCGCACGTCGTCTCCCGGCCGGTGCGGCTCAGCCCTTGGCCGCGGCGTCGGCTTGCGCGTTCTTCTCGGCCTGCTCGTTGGCGTGCTTCTGCATCTCGTTCCCGATGGCCTGCATCGCGGTGCCGATGAACCGGGGCCGGTTCTCGCCCGCCCACTTCATGCTCGTCTCGCGCTCCTGGTTGGTGTGCTGGAACCGCGGCATCACGTAGCGCGCGATCAGCTCGTAGCTGTGCAGCGTCGCGTCCCGGTCCGCCCACTCGTGGGCCATGTTCATGAAGCAGCCGTAGCCCCCGGACTGCTCCTCGAGCCGTTCGAGCTGCGTGATCATGTCGTCGACGCTGCCGATCACCGCCAGGCCCGACTCGTTGAGCAGGTCCACTGCGTCCTGCGTGCCGCCCTCGGGCGCCAGGGGCAGGGCGGCGATCTCGCGGAAGTACTTGAGCCACAGGTCGAGCCCGAACTCCACGTCCTTGCGCGCCTGCTCGCGCGTCTCGGCGATGTGCACCGGTCCCACGAGGCGCCAGGCCGAGCGGTCGACCTTCTGGTCGAACTCCTTGGCGCGCTGCTCGCAGATGTTCCAGTTGGTGGACAGGGCGTTGAACCCGCCCGTCGAGGTGGCGCCGATCGAGAGCAGGCCCAGCCCGAACTCGCCCGCCGCCCGCGCGCCGGCCGGCGAGACCTGCGAAGCGACCGCGATCTCGACGTGGGGCTCGGTGTAGGGCACGAGCTGGAGCTTTGCCTCGTTGAGCTCGAACCAGTCGGTCTTCATCGTCACGGTCTCGCCGCGAAGCAGCGGCACCAGGGCGCGGATCGACTCGGTCATCATGTCGCGCTGCCGCAACGGATCGATGCCCATCATGAAGGCGTCCGAGGGCAGGGCGCCCGGACCGACGCCGAACATGACGCGGCCCCGCGTTTGGTAGTCGAGCTGCATGATGCGGTCGGCGAGCATCAGCGGGTGGTGGTAGGGCAGGGACGACACGCCCGTGCCGAGCCGGATCCTCCTGGTGCGCTCAGCGGCTCCGGCGATGAACACCTCGGGCGACGCGATGATCTCGTAGCCCGCCGAGTGGTGCTCGCCGATCCACGCCTCGTCGTAGCCCAGCTCGTCGAGCCTCTCGATCAGCTCGAAGTCGCGCTGCAGCGCGAGTGCGGGGTTCTCGTGCACGGGGTGAAACGGGGCCATGAAGATGCCGAAGCGGAGTCGGGGCTGGGTCATGCGTTCTCTCCTGGGCTTGGATTCGCACCGGGGCCGGGGCGTGCGTCGGGATGGGCGGCGAGGCCGTGCAGCACGAGCTCGAGCATCTGTTCGCGGATCTCGTCGGGGCGGCGCTCGCCGGGGCGGAAGACCGATCCCGCGAGGATCGCGGTCGATCCGGACAGGAAGACGGCGGCCACGAGGCGGGCGTCGATGCTCGTCCGGAACTCGCCGCTCGCCTGTCCGCGTTCGACGATCTCCTCGAGCAGCTGGGACAGGTCGCGTCCTTCGACGCGCGCGGCCAGCATCGCCTCGGGGCTGGACAGGAACGCGCGGAGCATCGCGTGCATCACGTCGGCCTGCTCGAGCCAGCGGTCCACCAGCAGGCAGACCAGGGCCCGGAAGTCGCCCCATGCGTCCCCGTCCCGCTCCGGCTGCGCGGCGGCGAACTCCGCGGCGATGGTCCGGTTGAACTCGACGAGCAGCGCCGCCTTGGTGGGGAAGTGCCGGAAGAACGTTCCCCGCGCCACGTCGGCGGCCTCGCAGATCTGCTCCACGGTCACTCCGTCGAAGCCGCCGCGCCCAAAGAGGCGCATCGCCGCCGCGTAGATCTGCTCGCGTGTCCGCTGCTTCTTGCGGGCGCGGCGGGTTTGCGGCTCGGCCGTATCGACGGTGACGGCGACGGGGGGCAGGGTCAACGGCATCTCCTGGGTCGCGGTCATGCTATTCCAGCGCGAGACCCGGGTCTAGTGTCTGCCCGCGGTGCAGCCCCGTGCGGCTAGACTCGTCCCATGACCGACCCTGGGACCCCCGCCTTCGACCTGCGGAGGGCGCGCGACTCCGACGGACCGCAGCTGATCGAGCTGATCGAGCGCGTCTGGGTCGAGTATCCGGGCTGCGTCATGGACGTGGACGGCGAGGTCCCGGAGCTGCGCCGGATCGCCAGCGCGCACGCGGAGTGGGGCGGCGACTTCCTCGTGGCCGAGCGGCTCGCCGAACAGCGGCGCATCGTGGGCTGCGTGGGCTGGCTGCCGGCGCCGGAGCGGGGACTCGAGCTGCGCAAGCTGTACGTCGCGGCGAGCGCCCGCAAGAGCGGGCTGGGCTCCGCGCTCTGCACGCGCGTGGAGCGTGCCGCGCGCGGCCTCGACTTCGTGGAGCTGTGGAGCGACACGCGTTTCGAGGACGCGCACCGCCTGTACGAAGGACGCGGCTATCGCCGGGGGGACGAACTCCGGGAGCTTCACGACCTGAGCGGGAGCGTCGAGTACTACTACCGCCTGTCGCTGCAGGGCCGCGTGATACGCTCGCGCGATGACTGAGACCCGAAGCCGCGTCGACGGGGAGAAGCTGCAGGGCTACCTGCGCAACGTGTTCGGAACGCTCGGCGGCGCCATGACGTCGGCCATGGTCTACCTGGGCGACCGCATGCAGCTCTTCGAGGCAATGGCCGGCGAGGGGCCGATGTCGAGCGAGGAGCTCGCGCAGAAGACCGGACTCAGCGAGCGCTGGCTGCGCGAGTGGCTGCACGGGCTCGGCGCGGCCGACCTTCTCGAGTACACCGGCGACGGGCGCTTCTGGCTCACGCCCGAGGGCGAGGCCGTGCTGGTCAACGAGGATCACCCGGCGAACGGAGCCGGCTTCTTCTCGCAGCTGCCGCGGCAGATGGCGATCGCGGAGCGGCTCCCCGAGGCGTTCAAGAGTGGGGTCGGCCTGAACTACGACGAGCTCGGCTCCGACGGCGCGATCGGCATCGAGCGGGGACTGGCGCCGTTCTTCCGCACCATGATGGTGCCGGCGCTCCTGCCGCGCGTCGACGGGTTGGTCGAGCGCCTCGAGCGGGGCGCGCAGGTGGCGGACGTCGGGTGCGGCGGCGGAGTGGCGCTGATCGAGATGGCGCGCGCCTACCCGAAGTCGGAGTACCACGGGTACGACATCTCGAAGCACGCGCTCGAGCGCGCGGCGTCCAATCTGCGCGAGGCGGGGCTCGACAACGTCACGTTCCACGACGCGTCGGTCGATCCGCTGCCGTCGGACCAGCGCTTCGATGTCGTCACGACCTTCGACTGTCTGCACGACATGACCGACCCGGCCAGCGTCATGCGCCAGATCCGCGCGGCGATCCGTCCCGACGGAATCTGGCTCATCGCGGACATCAAGGCGCGCGCGACCTACGAAGAGAACGTGGAGCGCAACCCGATGGCGGCGCTCATGTACGCCACCTCGGTCCTCGTGTGCATGTCGTCGGGCCTCTCCGAGGCGGACGGCCTGGGACTCGGGACGCTGGGGTTGCACCCGGACCTGGCGCGCAAGATGACCGAGGAGGCGGGCTTCGCGAGCTTCGAGACCGTGGACCTCGACCACCCGGCAAACGCCTTCTACGCGGTGCGCCCCTAGATCTCGATCTTCTCCCAGGCCGCCGAGCGGAAGCGCCAGACCAGGGCGGCGCTGAGCAGCACGACGTACAGCGTGGCGCCGAGCCAGGCACCCGTCAGGCCGCCGCCGAGCGTCACGCCGAACAGGTAGGCGACCGGCAGGTAGAACACCCACGCCAGCACCATGTGCACCCAGAACGGCCAGCGCGTGTCGCCCGCTCCGCGAAGCGAGCCCTCGGCCACGATCCCGAAGGCGTCGAACACCTGGAACAGCGCCCCCAGGCGGACGAGCACGCCGCCCAGCCGCAGGACCTCCGGGTCGTCGGTGAAGATCCGCAGCAGCGTCTGGGGCATCACGATGAAGACGAGCGCGACGATCGCGGCCAGCATGGCGGCGAGCTTCTGTCCCGACCAGAAGCTGCGGTGTGCGGCCGCCAGGTCGCGCGCGCCGATGTAGCGGCCCATCAGCGTCGCGGCGCCGGCCGAGATGCCGCTCATCTGCATGAACGAGAGGCTGAGCAGCACGACGAAGGCCTGACTCGCCGCCATCGACGTGTCGCCCATCCGCGCGATCAGCGTCGAGAACAGCGCGTACGATCCCATGCCGAGCAGCCACTGCCCGCCGATCGGCGCGCTCGTGCGAATGAACCGCCGGATCAGGCGCATGGACGGGGCGACCGGCCGCGTGCCGCAGCGCCGGGCCAGCGCGCTCCGCCAGAAGAACACCGACAGCACGGCGACCTGGAACCACTCCGCGACCGCCGTGCCGACGGCCGCGCCGGCGATGCCCCACTCGGGCAGGCCCAGGCGTCCGAAGATCAGGCCGTAGTTGAGCACGGCGTTCACGACGTTGGCGGCGACGGTGGCCCAGAGCGGCGTGTGCGTGTCCCCCATGCCGCGGAAGAACGACGCCATGCTCATGGCGATCGGGACTGCCACCAGGCCCGGAAGCCGCGGGTAGACGTAGAGCAGCGACGTCCGCTGCAGTTCGGCCGACGGCCCGAGCAGGCCCAGCAGCGGCGCGGCGAAGAGTCCGACGAGCGCGGACAGGATCACGACCGGCGGAGTGACGACCCAGATCGACTGCCACGTCCAGCTTCCCGCCTCTTGTGGGCGGCCGGCTCCGTCAGCCTGCGCCACGAAGGTCTGCACGCCGCTCGCGAGGCCGAAGAAGGTGACCACCAGGGTCCACAGCCAGATGCCGGAGAACCCGACGGCCGCGAGCGGCGTCGCCCCGAGGCGTCCGACCATGGCGCTGTCGACGAACCCCATGGCCGTCATCGACAGGTTGGCGAGGACGACCGGGTACGCGAGCACCGCGACCTCGCGGACCCCGCCCGGTAGCCGCAAAGTCACCCCCGCGGGTGGCACGCGCTCGGCGTCGATCTTCGAGAGCGACATCAGGAACTCCAGAACGCCGGAGGCCGCGTTCGCATGCGCGTCCGCGGCCTTCGTCGAATCCCCTCCGTCGAATTCCCTCGGTCGAATTCCGGTGGGGTCGGGTCCTTCCCCGCCTCGGGCGGGCGGACAGGGTTAGCAGCCGGCCCGGGGTGCAGCAAGACGCGGGACGCGTGCCCGATGGCGCTGCTGACAGAACCTGCGATGGTTCTGCTTCGATGCGCGTATGGGTCCGCTACCTGCTGCTGCAGATGCCCGGCTGGGCGCTGGCTTCGGTCGCGCTGTACCTGGCATGGTCGTGGTACGCCCTGCCTCCGACCTACGCCATTGGTGGGTGGCTGGCCTGGGTCGCCAAGGACCTGGTGCTCTACCCCTTCGTCCGCCACGCCTACGCGCAGGTGCCGAGCGAGCTGATCGGCGTAGAGCAGATGGTGGGGCGCCTGGCCGTGGCGGACGAGGCGCTCGCGCCCGGTGGCTACGTGAGGCTGCGCGGAGAGCTGTGGCGCGCCGAGTCCGCGGTGGCGGTCGAGGCGGGCGAGCGCGTAGTCATTCGCCGCGTGCACGGACTCACGCTGCACGTCGAGCCCGCACCGGACAGCGGGGGACGCTGAAGGCGCCACCGTCGGCTTCGGGGCCTCGGGGCTTCGGCGGCCAGCGCGTCTCTTCGCAGTGCGGCAGCCGCTGGATTGTGCGGGCCCTTCGGCCGATACGCACCCCTGTGAGCGCACTCACCAACGTACGCACGGCCCTTCGCGAGCGCTACCAGCGCGCGGCGCTGCTCGACGCCGCGGGACAGATGCGCGAGTGCGTTGAGTACCTGCAGCACCCCGAGATCCTGGTGGCGGAGTTCTCGGATTCCTACCTGACCGCGTCCGAGTACGACCGGCGCGACCAGGAGTTCTGGGCTCCGCCCGAGGACCTTCCGCGGCGCCGGGTGAGCGACGACGTCTGCGACCAGCTGGTGCGCGCGTCGCAGGTCCGCGTGCTCGACGACCCGGAGCACTGCTTCCGCTACGTGGCGCGCGAGATCTTCCCGCTCCGCGCCGAGCTCGGTGGCCACGCCGAGGGCGATCGCCGCGCCGCCGGCCTGGACTACGTGGGTCTGATCGCCGCCGACCCGTGCGTGCCGGTGCTGGGCGTCGTGCACGTGCCCGCGGACCGGACCGTCTTCCTCTCGCTGATGCGGCTGCTGACCTGCCTGGCGGAGGTCGCGACCGAGGCGCAGGTCGACCGCGCGAACCGCTTCCTGTTCCGCGGCGTGCTTCCGCCCGAGCCGACCTTCGACCTGCACGTGCTGACCGAGAGCCCGCCCGACCTCGACGCGCAGCCTCCCATCTCGCACCTGACGCACGACCTGGCGAACGTGTTCGTGACGCTGCTCCGCGACGAGTGGCAGTTCCCGAACATGCTGCGGAACATCTACTGCTTGCGCATGTCGCTCAAGGACTTCGACGGAGGCATGCAGGTCGACTGGAAGTCCTGAGGCTTCTCACGACGGCCAGGCTGTGCGAGGGTCGGGGCCGATGCCTCCGCCCCCGCGCGCAGAGCGACTGCTGGACGCGCCGATCGTCAGCCCGGCAACGCATCCGAGTCTCGGCCGGAACATCCAGGGCCCGTCGCTGATTCGGATCCCCGACTGGGTCGAGGCGCCTCTCGGCCGCTACTACCTGTACTTCGCCGACCACAAGGGCGCGTACATCCGGCTGGCGTACGCGAACGACCTCTGTGGCCCCTGGACCGTGCACCCGCCTGGGAGCCTCCAGCTCGCCGAGTCGCGGTTCCCGACCGAGCCGCCCGAGGTGCCCGAAGAGCTGATGAAGCGGATCGAGGAGCGGGCCGCAGAGCTGATGCTGCCGCACGGCCTGCTCGAGGAGGTCACGACCCCGCACGTCGCCTCGCCCGACGTCCATGCCGTCGATGGCCGCATCATCATGTACTACCACGGGCTCGAGGGCCCGGCGTTCCAGGCGACGCGGGTCGCGACCTCGAAGGACGGCATCCGCTTCGAGTCGCAGCCGCAGATCCTGGGAAAGACCTACTTCCGCGCGTTCGCACACGCCGAGCACGTGTATGCGCTGGCGATGCCGGGACAGCTCTACCGCTCGACGGACGGCCTGGCGGACTTCGAGACCGGTCCACTCCTCTTCAACCCCGACATGCGTCACGCCGCACTGCTGCGGCGCGGGCAGACGCTGCACGTGTTCTGGACGCAGGTCGGACACGCGCCCGAGCGCATCCTGTGGAGCACGATCGACCTGTCGCGGGACTGGGCGCTCTGGTCCGCGAGCGATCCCGTCGAAGTGCTGCGGCCCGAGCGCCCCTGGGAGGGTGCGGATGCGCCACGCGAGCCCTCCATGCGCAGCGTCGCCTACGGGCACGTCAACCAGCTGCGCGACCCCGCCGTCTACCAGGAGGAAGGGCGCACCTTCCTGCTCTACGCGGTGGCGGGCGAGAGCGGCATCGCCATCGCGGAGCTCTTCTTCGAAGCTTGAGCCCGCGCCGCGGGTTCGCGGAACGCCTGCGCACGCGCGGATCGGCAGGCCGGGTGAAAAAAGCTCAAGCCATTGTCGCTTCTGTCGATACGTCTACTCAGAGGGGCGTGGTTGAGCCCGGCCGGGTGATCCGGGCCCCTCGTGGCGATTCCAGGGCCCACAACGGGCCGAAAAGCCCTCAAGGGGCATGAATGGGGAGGGGAACCAAATGAGTACGAATCTCGTCACCGTCCGTGAGGCCGCGAGCTTTCTCAGGATCTCGGCGCGTACCGTGTACCGGCTGATCGAGTCGGGCCAGATCACGGCCGTGCGGATCGGCAAGCAGTGGCGGATCCCGATGAACGACCTGCCGGGCCGCGGCGTCATCGCGTTCCCCGCGGAGACGACGGAAGAGACGGTCAACGCCTGAGCGTACTGCGAAGCACGTAGGGTGAAGGCGCGCCGGCGGGTTTCCGCCGGCGCGCTGCGTTTAAGGGGGACGTGCGCGCGGAACCAGGCGGCCGCCGCGTCGCGAGCGCGCAGTCCCGGCGCAGAAACGCGACATCCGGGCTCAATCGAGTGCAGTTGTCTCCCGCTGGACTCAACTGACGGCGTCTGTCCGCCGAAACTCCTGTCGAGAGCGCAGCGCGAGAACGCGGTGCGGCGAGGGGCGGGAGGACGAGTCCGTGAAACAGACGCAGAGGCTCGACGAGATGGAGTTCGAGCTGGCGCTCATCGGCGCGCTCGAGGATCTCTACGGCGTGAACGTGCGCGTGCAGGGCGATCCGCTGAACCGGCGGCGCGACGGCTACTCGACGCTCGAGTTCGACTACTTCTCGTCCGAGCCCGGGTCGGACGACGTGAAGGTCGTGGTCTCGATCGAAGGCGTGCCCGGAGCGTCGTTCTCGTTCAACGCCGACTTCCAGGATTCCGAGTCCGTGATGCGCGCCGCCGACGACTGCGAGAACCTGGCGCTGGCGGTGCGCGAGTCGGCGGGGAACTCATCGGTCGAGAACGCCGGTCCCGACCGACGCTGGGACGACTGAGTCAGTCGAGCAGCACGCGGATCCGCCGCATGCGCTCGGCCACCGGCTGTAGCGGCAACGGCTCCGGCGTGTAGCCGAGCTCTTCGTAGACCTGCAGCAGCAGGTCGTGGAGCGCGACCGACCGCGCGAGGCCGCCGAGCCGGCCGGTCTCGACGCGCGGCGTGAACGGCCGGACGGTCTCGAGCAGCAGGACGTGGTCGTAGCGCTCGCGAACGCCGCGCGTGAGCTCGTCGGGCAGGGTGACCCCTTCGAGCCTGCAGAAGGCGATGCCGTCCGGCAGGCCCCGGTCGAGCACGACGGCCCGCGCGCCGGACTGCCGCGCTTCGTCCTCGAGCCCGTGCTGCGTGCGGGCGACGCGAGCCTGGAACTCACTCCAGTTGCGTTGCCGCCAGGCGCGCTGACCGTCGACGCCGTGCTCCTGGTTGAGCTCGCCGATGACCCGCAGGGCGGCCTCGGGAATGACGACGCAGCCCTCGGAGCGCAAGGCTTCGACGAGCGTCGTCTTGCCGGCGTGGTCGCCTCCGGTCAGCACGATCGAGCGCATGGGTCCCCGAGAGTACGCGGTTTCGCGGTCCGACCAACGGCGGGGCTCGACGCCGACGGCCCTTTCACAAGGCACTTCGTTTCGGGTTAGGATGGGCGCGCCGAGGAGTCACGGTCCGGCACTGGGAGGGGTCTGGAGCTTGGCTTCGGGGTCGATCGGTCCGCGGCTCCTCGGTTTCTATATTCGCAGTCAGCCTTGATGGAGGTGAGTCGTGGGTCAGAAGTTCCTGTCCGATGGTTGGTTCGACGAGGTCAAGAAGATCGGTGACGCCGCTGGCGATCTCGAGCTTCCCGACACCGTCCGGGACCTGCAGATCAACCTGGAGGTCAGCGGTGGCCCCGACGGCGTCGTCGAGGCGAACATCTCGGGCGGCGCCTTCCTGAAGGGGCTCGTTCCCGACGCGCCGACCAAGATCAAGCTGAACTGGGAGCTCGCCGGAAAGCTCTTCATCGAGCAGGACCAGGCGGCTGGGATGCAGGCCTTCATGTCCGGCCAGATCCAGGTCGAGGGCGACATGGGAAAGATGATGGCCATGCAGGGCGCCGGGGGTCCGAACGAGAAGCAGAAGAAGGTGCAGGAGCAGATCCGCGCCATGACCGACCTGGGCTGAGTCGCGCGCCCCGCGCCTCCGGACCTTGCAGCCGCTCGACTGGGGAATCGTCGCGGCGTTCGCGTTGTACGCGATCGGCTCGGGCCTGCATGCGCGCCGGCTCGCCTCGCGGAGTCTGGAGGAGTACTTCCTGGCTGGCCGCCAGCTTCGGGGCTGGCAGGCGGGACTCAGCATGGCCGCGACGCAGTTCGCGGCCGACACACCGCTGCTCGTCACCGGATTGATCGCCACCGGCGGCATCTTCGCGCTGTGGCGGCTCTGGATCTACGCGCTCGCCTTCCTGCTGCTGGGCTTCCTGCTGGCGCCGTGCTGGCGGCGCGCGCGCGTGCTGACCGACGCCGAGTTCGCCGAACTCCGCTACTCCGCAGGACCGGCAGCCGGTCTGCGCCTGCTCAAGGCCTTCTACTTCGGTACGGTCTTCAACTGCGCGGTGCTTGCCATGGTGCTCTTCGCCGTGGTCGAGGTCGCCGAGCCGCTCCTGCACTGGGAACGTTGGCTACCGGCGCCGCTCTTCGACGCAGTGCGGAGCGCCGTGCTCGCCGTCGGCGTGCCGTTGGCGCGCGAGGCCGGGAGCGGGGACGTGTGGACTCGCTCGGCCAGCAATCTCGTGTCGATCCTGGCGATCGTCGGGGTCACCAGCGCCTACTCCGCGACGGGTGGACTGCGCGCCGTCGTGCGCACCGACGTGGTGCAGCTCGGCCTGATGCTCGCGGGCACGACGGCGTATGCGTTCTGGGTCGTGGATGCGGCCGGGGGGCTCGGCGCGATCACCGACGGTGTGCACGCCCTCTACGCGGGTGGAGGGCCCGGCGACCTCGACGACGGGCAGGTGCTCGCCTTTACGCCTGGCGAGGCGCGCGACGCCGGCGGGCTGGTGCTCACCGTCTTCGCGCTGCAGTGGCTGGTGCAGATGAACGCCGACGGCACTGGCTACCTGGCGCAGCGTTCGATGGCATGCCGCAGCGATCGGGACGCGACGCAGGCGGCGGTGATCTTCACCTTCACGCAGGTCGTTCTGCGCAGCCTGCTCTGGATCCCGATCGGGCTCGGGCTCCTCGTGCTCTTTCCGGCGGCGCCGGGCGCGGGCGGTGCGGGCTTCGCCGCCGAGAGAGAGGCGACCTTCGTGCGCGGCATGGTCGAGCTGCTGCCCACGGGCTGGCTCGGCCTGATGGTCGCCGCGATGCTGGCAGCGCTGGCGTCGACGATCGACACGCACTTGAACTGGGGTGCGTCGTACTGGACGCACGATATCTACGCGCGCTTCCTCTGTCGCGGCTGGCTGGGTCGCGAGCCCGGAGATCGAGAGCTGGTCGCGGTCGCTCGGGCGTCCAACATCGGCGTGCTGGTGATCGCGCTCGCGGTCATGACGCAGCTCGGGTCGATCCAGTTCGCGTGGCAGCTGAGCCTGCTGCTCGGCGCGGGCATGGGCGTGCTGCTCGTGCTGCGCTGGTTCTGGTGGCGCATCAACGCCTGGGGTGAGATCGCGGCGATCGGGGCGTCGCTGCTGCTGGCGCCCGTACTGCTGCTGGCCCTTCCGGCCGACGCGGACGCGGCGCGCCTGCTCTACATGGCCGCCGGCTCGACGGCGGCGGGAGTGGGCGCCTCGTTGCTGACGCGTGCCGAGTCACCGGAGCGGCTCCGCGCGTTCTACGCGCGCGTCCGCCCACCGGGGTTCTGGGGACCGTACGGTGGGATCGACGCGCGCGCGCGCCTGTGGCGCGGACTGGCGGCGACGGGCACTGCGGCGCTCTGCGCCTTCGCCTTGCTGACCGGACTCGGCAGCTGGCTCGCAGGCAGCCCGGCGCCGGTCTGGACGCCCGGGCGCGCGGTCTGGATCGGCGGGTTGTTGCTGCTGTCGGCCGGCCTGCTCCCCGTCTGGTGGCGGCTCGGCTTCGGCGGGTTGCGGCCAGGGCGCGGAAAGCCCTAAGAACTCGGACCCATGGCAAGTCCCAACTCGCACGCCCGCCTGCTCCTGGTCCGCCACGGGCAGATCTCGGCCAACGTCGAGCGCGTCTGGCACGGCTCGACGGACAGCGCGCTCACCGAGCGCGGCCACGCCGAGGCCGAGTCGGTGGCGCGCCTGGTGTCGGACCGCTTCGCGCCCGAGGCGCTCTACTCGAGCCCGCTCGAGCGCACGCGCACCACGGCCGCCGCCATCGCGCGCACCACGGGGCTTCAAGTCGTTCCCGACGCCGGACTGGCGGAGTACGCGATCGGCGAACTCGAGGGCGAGTCCTACGTGAAGCTCTTCGAGGAGCACCGCTTCTTCGATCGCATCCGCGATGACCCGGACTTCGCCCCGGCCGGGGGCGAGTCGCTGAACCAGGTGGTGGCGCGCGTCGTCGGTGCGTTCGAGCGCATCGCCCGCTCGCACCCGGGCCGCCAGGTCGTCGTCGTCGGCCACGGCGCGGCCATGGGGCTCGGCATCGCGCACGTGCTGGGAGACGCGGAGGCCGGGTTCCAGAAGTACCACAAGGCAAATTGCGCCTTGAGCGAGCTCCTCTTCGGCGACGCGCCGGAGCTGGTCCGCTTCAACGAGACGGACCACCTGCCGTCCGGCTAGACGAGCGCGGAGCGGACGCGCGCCGCTGCGCCGGGGCAACTAGTCCGCGAGCAGCTCGGCGGCGATGGCACGCGCGAGGTTGCCGTCCACGTCGCCCTTGTGCGCCTTCATCACGGCGCCCATCACCTTGCCGACTTCCTTGGCGCCGGCGGCGCCGCTGGCCTGGATGGCCTGCTCGACCCAGGCGCGCGTGGTCGCCTCGTCGGCCAGGCTCGGGAGGAACTCCTGCAGGACGGCAAGCTCCTCCTTCTCGGTGTCGGCGCGGTCGCTGCGCCCGGCCTTCTCGAAGGCCTCGATGCTCTCCTTGCGCTGCTTCTCCAGCTTGCGGAGAACGGTGACGCAGGCCTCGTCCGACAGCGTGTCGGATCCATCCTTCTTCATCTCGTTCAGGAAGCCGGCGCGCACGCTGCGCAGCGTCGACAGGCGGGTGGCCTGCTTGGCGCGCATCGCGTCCTTCATCCGGGCGGTCACGTCGTCGGCGATCGACATGGCGCGCACTCTAGCACCTCGTCGCGCGGCCGCGCCCGGGCCGTCGACTTCGTGTAAGGTCGGCCGTCGTGAGTGAAGATCACAGCAGCGCCGGGACGGGCCTCCGTGGCGCGCGGGCGCGGCGCTTCGAGGTGCTGGTCGCGGCGCAGGTGCTGTACCTGCTGGTCTATCCCTGGCTCGAGGCCGAGCGCCACGACCTGGGCCCCGTGAGCCTGATGACGACGGCCCTCATGCTCTCGGCGCTCTGGGCGATCGCCGAGACGCCGCGGCGCGTCTGGATCGGTGGCGCGCTCGCCGCGGTCGTCTTTGCGTGCACGGTCCTTCCCACGCCGCCGGGCTCGCCCCTCTTCTTGACGGGTCTCGTGGCCGAGGCGGCGCTCTACGTCTTCGGGACCGCAGTGATCGCCTTGGAGGTGTTCTCGCGGGGCTCGGTCGGCCGCGACACGATCTTTGGCTCGATCGCCGTGTACGGGCTGTTCGGTTTCACATGGGCGGTTCTCTACCTGATCCTCGAGACGCTGCAGCCGGGGTCGTTCACTGTCGGTGACCTGCGCGCGAACCACCCGCAGTGGAGCAACCTGCTCTACTTCAGCTTCACGTCACTCAGCACCACCGGGTTCGGCGACGTGACCCCGGTGACCACGCACGCGAGCTCGCTGGTGATCCTGCAGTACCTGACCGGCGTGTTCTACATGGCCGTCGTCGTCGCGCGCCTCGTCGGCATGTACACGTCGGAGCGCTGAGCCACCCGTCCACCTATACTGCGGCAGACCCCCGCAACGGAGACCCGCATGCGCCGCACACCCCGAGCTTTCTTCCAGCCCCTCTCGCTGGGCGCGCCGGCGCCGCCGCCCCAGATCCCCGTGACGCCGTCGCGGATGATCCACTTCTTCGACCCCAGCAACCCGAGGATGGCCGCCAAGGTGCCGACCATCGTCAAGCAGGTGGACATCCTGCTCGGCAACCTCGAGGACGCGATCGACGCCGAGCGCAAGGTCGACGCACGCGAGGGACTGATCAAGATCGCCCGCGACACCGACTTTGCCGGCACGCCGCTCTGGACGCGGGTCAACAGCCTGGACAGCCCCTGGTTCCTCGACGACATGCTGCGGCTGGTGGGCGAGATCGGAAACGACCTGCACTGCGTGATGATTCCCAAGGTCACCGGGCCCTGGGACATCCACTTCGTCGACCAGCTGCTCGCGCAGCTCGAGGCGAAGCACGGCATCCGCCAGGCGCTGCTGATCCACGCCATCCTCGAGACCGCCGAGGGTGTGAACAACGTCGAGGAGATCTGCGCGGCCAGCCCGCGCGTGCAGGGCATCAGCCTGGGGCCCGCCGACCTGGCGGCCTCGCGGCGCATGAAGACCACCCGCGTCGGTGGTGGGCATCCCGGCTACGTGGTGCGCGCCGACATGGACGACGACGCGCCCGACCGGGAGCGTCCGGGCTACCAGCAGGACCTGTGGCACTACACGCTGGCGAAGATGGTGGACGCCTGCAACGCACACGGTGTGCTGCCGTTCTACGGTCCCTTCGGGCACATCGCCGACCCCGTCGCGTGCGAGGACCAGTTCCGCAACGCCTTCCTGATGGGCTGCGTCGGCGCCTGGTCGCTCCACCCGAGCCAGATCGAGATCGCGAAGCGCGTGTTCTCGCCGCCCGTGGACGAGGTCAAGTTCGCCATGCGCGTGATCGAGGCCATGGGCGACGGCACCGGCACCGTGATGGTCGACGGCCGCATGCAGGACGACGCCACCTTCAAGCAGTGCCAGGTGATGGTGCAGCTGGCGCGCATGCTGTCGACCAGGGACGCCGACCTGGCCGAGGCCTACGGCATCACCGGCTGACCCCCTCCCGGGCCGGCTCCCGGCGCAGCGGATCCTCCGCTGACTGCCCCCCCTGCGAGCTCGCCCCGGAGTGAGCGGATGGGACCACTTTCCACTGAATGGCCGACTTCTACCTCCTGAGCCCGGATCAGGAGTCGAAGTTCGATCTAAACGGTCTAGTTTCAGGGACATGACCTGGGACAGATCGACCTGTCATGCGATTATGTGTCCAATTACTCGAACTTATCTGGCCTGACGGGTGATATTTGGATCCAAATCGCGATTTTCGTGGACTTTATCGTTCCGATCGATATGCTGGGAGACCTGGATTCGCAATTTTTATGTGAACCATGGGGAATCTGAGCTATGAGTGACGTGAAAGTGCCTACTGGAGCCGAGAAGATCGTCCAGTGTCTGGAGAGGGAAGGGGTAGAAATCATCTTCGGTCTGTCGGGTGGGGCGGCGATCCCCATCTTCGACGCACTGGTCGGGTCCAAGATCAAGCTGATCCTGGTCCGGCACGAGCAGGGCGCCATGCACATGGCCGACGGCTACGCCCGCGCGACCGGCCGCCCCGGCGTGGCGCTCGTGACCTCGGGGCCTGGGGCGACCAATACGGTGACGGGGCTGCTCACCTCGCACATGGACTCGGCGCCGGTCGTCGTGATCTGCGGTCAGCAGGTGACCAGCGTGCTCGGCAAGGACGCCTTTCAGGAGGCCGACGTCACCGGCATCAGCTACCCGATCGTGAAGCACAGCTACCTGCTCAAGCACGGCGGCGACATCCCGCGGGTGATGCGCGAGGCCTTCCACATTGCGAGCACGGGGCGGCCCGGTCCGGTGCTCGTCGACGTGCCGAAGGACGTGAGCTCCGGCCCGTGCACCGCGCCGTTCACGGACGAGGTGGACCTGCCGGGCTACACGGTGCCGGGCCGCGGCGACCCCGAGGCGATCGCCGAGGCCGCTCGCCTGCTGTCGGAGTCGAAGCGTCCGATCCTGTACGTGGGGCAGGGTGCGGTGATCTCCGACGCGGGAAAGGCGATCACGTCGCTGGCCGAGAAGCTCCGCGCGCCGGTCGTGAACACGCTGCTCGGAAAGGGTGCGGTCGACGAGACCCACCCGCTGAACCTGGGCATGCTGGGCATGCACGGCACGGCCTACGCGAACCTGGCCACACAGGACTGCGACCTGATCCTGGGCATCGGTGCGCGTTGGGACGACCGCGTGACCAGCGACCCGGCTCACTTCTGCGTCGGCGCCAAGAAGATCCACGTCGACATCGACCCGTCCGAGTTCAACAAGGTGATCCAGTGCGACCTGTCGATCTGCGGCGACGCGCGGCTCGTCATCGAGGACCTGGTGCCGTTGGTCGACATGCTCGACACCGAGCCTTGGCTGAAGCAGGTGGAGCGCTGGCGCAAGAAGTACCCCCTGAAGGTGCAGAAGCAGGGCGGGCTCCACGCGCAGTACGTGCAGAGCCGCTTCGACCACCTGTCCGAGGGACGGCCGATCCTGACCGTCGACGTCGGTCAGCACCAGATGTGGGCGGCGCAGTTCTGCCGCACGCGCAGCAACCGCCACTGGCTCACGTCCGGGGGCGCCGGGACGATGGGCTACGGCTGGCCCGCGGCGATCGGCGCGAAGTTCGCGCGTCCCGACGAGGAGGTCTGGGCGATCGTCGGCGACGGTGGCTTCCAGATGACGCTCGCCGAGCTCGCCACGGCCGCGGTCCACGACCTGAACGTCAAGGTCCTGATCATCAACAACAACTACCTGGGCATGGTCCGCCAGTGGCAGGAACTGTTCTACGACAACCGGCTGTCCGGCGTGGACCTCGAGGGCAACCCGGACTTCGTCAAGCTCGCCGAGGCGTACGGCGTCAAGGGAATGCGCATCAAGCGCGTGGCGGACGTCGACCGCAAGCTGCGCGAGGCGCTGGACTACAGGGACGGTCCCCTCGTGGTGGTCGCCGAGGTCGTCAAGGAAGGCAACGTGTTCCCCATGATCCCGTCGGGGGGGCCGAGCAGCGCCATGCTGATCGAGCCGCCCAGGACCCAGCTGGAGAAGCCCCGTGGCAGCACCTGAGATCCTCCCCGCCCCCGTGGCGGCGCCCGAGCAGCACACGCTCTCGCTCTACGTGAACAACAAGCCCGGCGTGCTGGTCCGCGTGTCGCTGGTGTTCGCGCGCCGCGGGTACAACATCGACAGCCTCGTCGTCAGCCCGGCGGCGCACGGCGACTTCTCGCGCATCACCATCACGTGCAGCGGCGACCGCCCGACGCTGACGCAGATCATCCTGCAGCTCGCGAAGCTGGTCGACGTGGTGCACGCCGTCGACCACACGGGCGACGCCGCGTACGAGACCGAGATCGCGTTGGTGAAGCTCGAGTCCCAGCTCGGTGAGCGCACGCAGGTGCTCCAGGTCGCCGAGCACTACGGCGCCAAGGTCGTGGACTACGGGCCCGAGTCGCTCATGCTCCGCGTCTATGGCTCGAGCGACAAGCTCGACGCGTTCATCGAGCTGCTTCGGCCCTACGGCCTGCTCGAGCTGGTGCGCTCGGGCAAGATCGTGATGGCGCGAGGGCTCGAGGACACGTAGGGCGTCGTCGAACGGCGCCGGGGACGGACGCCAGCCGACAGGCTGCTACGTTCCCGCCACGTGCAGCTCAAGCGCACGGTGCCCGGCGACGATGTCCCTGCAAGGGGAAGGTCGCCGAGCGATTGGACGACCGGGAGACGGTCCGGCATGGGCGAGATGGAGCGCGAGCAGGAGTTCGAAGAGCGGCTCGAGGCGCTGGAGAAGCGCCACGCCGAGCTCCAGGTGCTCTTCGAGACCATCCGCGACGTGATCTCGACGCTGAGCTTGCGCGAGGTGCTGAATCGCCTGCTCGGACGGATTCTCACGCACCTCGACTCGGAGATTGGCTCGATCCTGATCCTGCACGCCGACGAGGAGCTGCGCATCGCCGTAGCGCAGGGGCTCCCCCCCGAAGTGATCGAGTCCACGGCGCTGAAGTGCGGAGAGGGCATCAGCGGTCAGGTAGCCGAGACCCGGCACCCGTTGCTCATCAGCGACATCGCCGAGTCCCAGTTCGAGGGACGCAGCGAGCGCTACTACACCAACTCGCTCATCTCGGCGCCCATCTTGTATCGGGGACAGCTGTACGGCGTGATCAACGTGAACAACAAGCGCTCGCGCGCTTGCTTTCAGCGCGACGACCTGGAGCTGCTCGAGCACATCGCGGCCCACGCGGCGGTCGCCGTCGCCAACGCGCAGTCGTACGAGGAGCTGCTCGACCGGGCGCAACACGACTCTCTCACCGGTCTCGCGAACCACGGTCACTTCTGGTCGGCCCTGGCGCGCGAGTGGGAGCGGGCCGACCGCTACGGCCGCGAGCTGAGCCTGGTGATGCTGGACCTGGACAACTTCAAGAGCTCGAACGACGCGGCCGGCCACCTGTCGGGCGACGAGGCGCTCCGCTCGGTAGCCAGCATCCTGAGCGAGGGTGCGCGCGCGGCCGACCTGGCGGCGCGCTACGGCGGAGACGAGTTCGCGGTGATCCTGCCCGAGACCTCGCCAGAGGGCGCGTTCGCCTTTGCCGAGAAGATCCGCCAGCGCATCGAGAGCGACCGGCTGGGACCCGACGGCTTCCCGGTGACGGTGAGCCTCGGCGTCGCCACCTACCCGCGCGACGCCGACAGTGGCGCCGACCTGGTCCGCGCGGCGGACCGTGAGCTGTACCGGGCGAAGCAGGGCGGCCGAAACCGCGTCTGCGCGGCCGGCCGCGACGACGAGTAGCGGCTCCCGCCGCGCGTTGCCGTACGCCCCTGCATGGGGCCTCCGCGCCCTCCGTGCGCTTCCCGCTTGACGCCGGGCGTGATATACAATAGGAAACAAGGATCTTCTATCGGATAATTCGGACCGCGCCCCCGGGGCCGGTCCCAGCAGGGCCCCCGTGATCCCCAGCAAGTCCTTGGCAATGGTCCAGACCGGTCCTCGGCAGCTCGAGCCGCAGGACCTCCCGATCCCCGAGATCGACGACGACACGGCCCTGCTGCGCATCGAGGCCTGCGGCATCTGTGGCAGTGACTACGAGCAGTACGAGGGCGTCCTGCGCACTCCCACGCCGGCGATTCCCGGTCACGAGCCGCTCGGCGTGATCGCGAAGATCGGCGAGCGCGCCGCCCGGCGCTGGGGCGTCGAGGAGGGCGACCGCGTGGCCGTCGAGACCATGCTCTCGTGCCGCTTCTGCCCGCCGTGCCTCGCCGGCAAGTACCACCTGTGCCTGCACCGGCGCATCTACTCGTACATCCCGACCACCGAGGCGCCGGGCCTGTGGGGCGCGTACGCCCAGTACATGTTCCTCGACGCGAACACGATCGTGCACAAGATGGATCCCGACCTCGCGCCCGAGATGGCGGTGCTCTTCAACCCGCTCGGCGCGGGCTTCCGCTGGGCGGTCGAGATTCCCCAGACCGGACCCGGCGACACCGTCGTGATCCTGGGCCCCGGCCAGCGCGGGCTGGCCAGCGTCCTGGCCACGCGCCACGCCGGCGCCGACAAGATCATCGTGACCGGGCTCGAGGCCGACCACGCCAAGCTCGACATTGCGCGGCAGTTCGGCGCGGACGCCACCATCGACGTCCAGAACGAGGACGCCAAGCGCCGCATCCGCGAGCTGACCGACGGGCGGGGCGCGGACGTGGTGGTCGACGTGAGCTCGTACGCGACCGCGCCCGTGGCTGACGCGCTCGACTACGTCGCGCCCGGCGGGACGGTCGTGCTAGCGGGCGTGAAGGGCTTCAAGCCCGTGCCGGACTTCGTGTCGGACAAGATCGTGATGAAGGAGATCTCGATCCGCGGCGCGATCGGAGTCACGTCGAGCGGCTACGAGAGCGCGATCCGCATGATCGAGTCGCGCAAGGTCCCGCTCGAGATCATGCACACGCACAACTTCGACCTCCGCGACGCGGAGCTCGCGATCCGCACGCTGGCGCGCGAGATCGAGGGCGTCGAGTCGATCCACTCCTGCCTGATTCCCGCCTCCTGACTCCCGGAAAGGACTAGAGCCGATGGACGAGATCAAGACCTGGGTCGAGAAATCCCCGTACTCGCTGGCGCTCGGCGTTTCGCTCACCGACCTGCGCGAGGGCGGGGCGCAGCTCACGCTTCCGTACAAGGACGAGAACTCGAACCCCGGCCGCGTGCTGCACGGCGGCGTGGCGGCATCGCTCTCGGTGATCTCGGCCCACGCCATCGCGCGGAACGCCCTGGCACCGGAGTCGGGTCCGTGGCACACCGTGGGCTTCCAGATCAACTACCTGGCCGCCGCCATGGGCGAGACCGTCGTCGCCGACGCCGTGCTCGACCGGCGCGGCAAGGAGCTGTGCTTCGTGTCGGTGCTGGTCAAGACCGAGGCCGAGGGCAAGCCGATCGCGCGCGCGAACGTGGCCGTGCGCGGTCGCCACGGCGCCGAGCCCTGCGAGCACCACGAGACCGCGGGGGACACGGGCGGCGACGACCCGGGCCCGATGGGACGCCACATCGGCGGCGTGCCGTTCATCGGCAACCGCGGCATCTCTGTCGAGAACATGACCGGCGGCCACTCGCGGCTCGTCATGCCCTGGCAGGACTCGAATGCCGACGAGAGCGGCGGCCTCCACGAGGGCGCGGTGCTGGCCCTGCTCGACACGGCCGGAGCCATGGCCGCCTGGGCCGAGACGGGCCCCGGCCGCTTCAAGGCGTCGACGCCGTCGATCCAGGCACAGGTGCTCGGCACGCCGCCGCGCGACGACCTGGTCGCCTACGGACGCGTCGCCGAGCGCGACAACGAGATCTTCTGGTGCGACGTCGAGGTGGCGGGACAGTCCGACCACCGCGTCTGCGCGCGCGGCACGGTGATCTACCGCATCATCACCTGAGGACGCATGGCGACTGCGATCGACAACGAGCTCGCGCGAATCAGCCAGCGCGTGCGCGCGCGGCGCGAGCAGTCGGGGCTCACGCTCCAGGAGCTCGCCAAGCGGAGCGGCGTGGCGACGAGCACGATCCAGAAGGTCGAGACCGAGCAGATGATCCCGAGCGTCGCGATCCTGATGAAGATCGCCCTGGGACTCGGCGCCGCCGTCGCCGACCTGATCTCGGACGCCGGGGAGGCGATCGAGATCTCGCATCGCCGCGCCGTGGACCGGCGCAGGGTCGGGCGCGGGAACATCGTGGAGCGGCTGTCGGGCGACATCCTCGAGCAGACCCTCGACATGTGGCGCGTCACCGTCGAGCCCGGGCACGACAGCGGCAAGGAGTCCATGCGCTTCGGGGGCGACGCGCTCGTGGTCTGCGAAGAGGGCACGCTGCTCTTCGGCCTGGGCGAGGATGAGTACGTGCTCTCGGCGGGCGACACGTTGCACTTCCGCGCGACCATTCCCTACGGCTGGCGCAACATGTCGGACGCGCCGGCGACCTTCACGCTCACCGGCGCGCTCGAAGGACGCCTGCGCGAGGTGATGCAGGCACGGGCGGGCAGCTCATCCAGGAGGAAGCGATCGTGAAGCTCGGCTACTTCGGAATCGGATCGGGACCCTGCGCCGACGCGCAGGTGGCCGCACGCGCCGCGCGGGCCGCGGAGGACGCGGGCTTCGAGTCGGTCTGGACGGGCGAGCACGTGGTGCTGCCGTCGCCGCAGGTCCCGCCCTCGCCGGTGCCGCCGGAGTTCCCCATGCTGGACCCGCCTGCGGTGCTCGCCTACCTGGCGGGCGTGACGCGCACGCTGCGGCTGGGCACCGGCATCGTGATCCTGCCGCAGCGAAACCCGGTCGTGCTGGCCAAGGAGCTGGCCAGCGTCGACGTGGTCTCGGGCGGCCGCCTGATCTTCGGGGTCGGCGTCGGCTACCTGAAGCCCGAGTTCGACGCCATCGGCGTGCCGTTCGCCGAGAGGGGCGCTCGCACCGACGAGTACATCGACGCGATCCGCGCCCTCTGGACGCAGCCGGCCCCGAGCTTCAAGGGACGGTTCGTGTCGTTCGACGGCGTCGACGCGCAGCCGCGCCCCGTGCAGAAGCCTGCTCCGCCAGTCGTCATCGGCGGCGCGAGCCGGGGCGCGCTCCGCCGCGCCGTCGCGCGCGGCGACGGCTGGTACGGCTTCGCGCTCGATCCCGACGCCACGCAGCGCGCCCTCGAGGGCCTGCGCGAGGCGGCGAAGGACGTCGACCGGCCGGCGGAGCTCGGCGAGCTCGAGATCAGCGTCACCCCCGGCGTCGCGCTCGACCGCGACAGCTGGCGCCGCTACGAGGACCTGGGCGTCGACCGCGTCATCCCGCTCGCGCTCGCGCGCACCGGGGACGAGGTGGTCGCGTTCATCGAGTCCACCGCTGGCTCGCTGCTTCGCTAGGACGCGCATGAAGCCGAAGAAGCAGGAGCAGGAGGAAGCCCGCAGGGAAGTCACGGAGATCGCTCCGAACGTGCTGCGCATGGAGCTTCCCATCCTCATGCCCGGCCTGCGCCACGTGAACTGCTACGCGCTGCTCGACGACGAGGGGGCCGCCGTCGTCGATCCCGGGCTGCCTGGACCGGACACCTGGGCCGCGCTGAAGGACCGGCTGTCGCAGGCGGGCCTCTCGGAGACCGACGTGCACACGGTCGTGATCACCCACTCCCATCCCGACCACTTCGGGTGCGCGAAGCGATTCGCCAAGGCCGCGGGTGCCCGGATCGTGGCCTACGAGAGCTTTGGCTGGGGCACGCCGGCCGACGCCGACACGCACGACCACGACGAGGTCTCGGTCGATGACCGGCGCGCGGGTGCCGACGCGCTCGAAGCGGACACGGACCGGCGGGGCGACGAGCCGTCCAGTTCGCCCTCCGCGAGCCGCGTGCGGGCCATGCGCGCGGGGCACACCCGACCCTCGCCGTGGGGAGGCAGCCCGCTCGGCTTCCCGAAGCGGGACCCGTCGGCGTCGAACGTAGCCGAGCTGATGATGAGCGAGGACTTCTTCCCCGACATCACCGATCCGGTCGGCCACCTGGACGTGCTGCGCCTGGCGGGGCGGGACTGGTTCGTGCACTTCACGCCCGGGCACACGCAGGACCACCTGTGCCTGCACTCTCCGGAGCTCGGCATCTTCCTGTCGGGAGATCACGTCCTGCCGACGATCACGCCGCACATCGGCGGATTCGGCCACACGCCCGATCCGCTGCGGAGCTTCATCGAATCGCTGAACGCGGTCGCGGGGCTGCAGGACGTTTCGACGATCCTGCCGGCACACGGTCACCCATTCGCGGACCTGGCCGGCCGCACCGAGGCCATCAAGCGTCACCACGAGGAGCGGCTCCAGCGAATCAAGCAGATCGGCCGGGAGCTCGGCCGCGCCAACGTGGTCGAGTTCTCGCAGACCCTCTTCCCGGAACGCAGCTGGGGAATGATGGCCGAGAGCGAGACCTACGCGCACCTGGAACACCTGCGCCTGGCCCGCGAGGCCGAGAGCTACTCCGAGGACGGCAAGCTCATCTACGTCATCCGCTGACGGTCCGCGGCCTCAGTAGTGCGTGCGCGCGGGGAGCGGGGGCCGGGCGGCGGCCCGGAACGCGTTCTCCGAGAGCTTCTCGCCGGCATACGTCTGGAGACCCACGGTCCGGTTCTCCTCGTCGGTGGTGTTCTTCTTGATCTCGCCCCTGAGGCTGTGCAGCGCGTGCACGAGTTCGTGGGCCAAGGCGATGAAGGGGGGATTCACCAGCCCCGAAGTCAGCTGACGCCGCGAGTTCGAGAACCGGACCTTGGACACGGAGCCCCTGCCGTTGCCGCCCATCGTCGGATCCACGCTGCCGTGGGTCACGACGGCGCCCGTCCGGTAGTACGGGGAGTCCGGGCTGCCCTCGAAGTAGGCGTCCTTGTCGATGTTGAAGCTGGCGTTCACGAAGTCCGTTCCCGCGACCCCCGTGTCCGTGGGCTTGCTGGAGCCCGGCGAGTGCAGGCTCAGCTTCTCGTCCGTCGGAGTGATCAGCACGTTCACGCCTGTCGGGAACACGCCCGCTTGTCCGGTGTGTGCCGGATTGCACGCCGAGATCTGCCGGAGCAGGTCCCGGCCCACTGCGAGCTTCGTGATGTCCTTGATCGCGTCCTTCACCATCACCTCGAAGAACGGATCCACCTCCGGGTCGTAACGGACGGCCATCTTGCAGCCGGGAATGCTCTTGACGGTCTGCACTTCGGCTCCTCCCCTGCACGGACGCACCCATCGGCGTCCAGCCTGAATGTACTCACGCGGGTGCCGGAAACGGTATGAGCGTCGTCATGGGGCGCGGATTACTCGCGGCCTGCCGTCGACCGTCGTGTCGATTACGACGTCTCCACCTTCGCTCGAGAGAGGCGTCGCTCCTCCGGATCCGCCGGTCATCGTCCAGCCGCTCGCGTCGCGGACGTTCGTGACGCGGAAGCGCGTGCGCGTTCCCCGCACGGACTCGTTCTGGGGGACGGCCGTCACGTGGAGTTCTCCGCGTTCGGCGTCCCAATGCGCGCGGCTCAGCGCGACCGTGGGGAAGTCGACCCCGACGACGGTGGGCTCGTCGAAGCGCGCGGCGTTCGTCTCGTTGAACACGCGGCTCCAGGCGCCCGGGCTGCAGGCGCGCGCCGCGGCCGCGCGCGCGTTCAGTTGGCCTCGGGGGTGCGGTTCGCCGAGCGCGAAGCCGTAGCTGAACTCGCCGCGGTCGCGGTCCCAGGTCGGCTCGGCGAACTCGTCGACGGCGTTCGATACGCGCTCGAACGTATCCGCGTTTGCGAACTCACCCGCAAGCTGGAGGAGCGCTACTGACTGCATGGGGTCGTCGAGGCCTGCGAGCGGCCCATCGCCGAAAGCACCGTGCATCCCGGCCGCGACTTCCCAGCCGACCTCGGCGACCTCCCGCCGCTGCGGAGCCAGGTACCAGGCCGGAAGCGTGAGAGCCATCGGACTGTGCAGGTGGTGGTGGTCGATCACGGGGTCGTAGTACAGGTCGAAGGCGACGGGCTTGCCGTCCTGCCAGGTCATGTAATTCTCGCGCGCGTACTCCCACCACGCGTCGAAGGCGCTGTGGTGCGTCGTGCCGAAGAGTTGATCGTGGAGCCTCAGACCGAGGCCCGCGCCGCTCAGTCAGAAGGGCCAGATCTTGACGTTCTCGCAGTGGCAGCCGATCTGCCGCTCGTGCCACTGGTTCGCCAGGAACTCCGCGATGCGCGAGTGCGTCCAGGTAAAGGTGTGCTCGCCGTCGCGGACCATCTGGAACGGACGGTTCCACTTGTCGTCCCCGGACACGTAGCGGTAGATGCCGAGCAGCAGCGTGAAGAACCCCTTGAAGAAGAGGTTGCCGTCGGCAGCGATCGGATCCATCTGGACGCCGTAGGGCTCGATGCCGTTCGCCGTCCAGCCCGGCACGTCGTAGCGGCCCCAGTGGTCGCCGGGCACCAGCAAGCGGTACTCGTCGGGATAGTGCTCGCGGTCCGGATCGTGACCGAACTGCGTGAGCCAGTCCGAAGCCGCCCACCAGCCCGTGTGACGCGAGCAGAGTCCGTCGAGGATCTCGCTGTACACTTCGCGCCACGCCGGCGTGGTGTCGGCCATCAAGGCCATGGCGTAGCTCGAGTCGACCAGGTCGAAGCGGTGCCAGGAGAGCATCGGCGGGCCCGTCCGGTCGTCCCAGTGCTCGTGCGGCTGGCCGTCCCGCTCCCAGCTGTCGGGCGTCGTGACCTTGCGATGCAGGTAGCGGAGCCACCCGAGCGAGCGCTCGTGCAGTGTGTCGGGTGCGACGGTCATCATGCAGAGGCGAGTCTGCAGTGGTGCGATCGCGGATGTCCAGCGATCGCGAGCGGCGCTACTCCGGTCGGTCCGCCCGCCCTTCGCCGAGCTCGGCGGCGCGCGACTCCGTCGTCCGGATCCGGCAGTCGAGCTCGATGTCGCCGGCCCCGGTTCCGGGCTCCGCCCGCACGCCGTACCAGCGGCAGTTCGCAGTTACGAAGCGTGCGAACTCCTGGCTCGCCGCCCGATAGGCCATCAGTGCGTCGTCCCGCCCGGTCACGCCGGCGAGCGCCTGCATCTCGCTCAGCGTCCTCGCGTCGGCCCGCCGGAGCGCGCTCTCGGCCTCTGCCAGCCGGGCCTCGAGACACGGCCGGACCTGGAGCCGGCTCTCCGCGCCCTCGTAGCAGCGCGCGAGCGCGCTCTCCGCCGCTGCGGTATGGGCGACGAGCAGGAGCAGGGCGGCGAATCCCATGGTTTTCCAGTGCACGGCTTCCTCCGGCGTCGGAGGATCGCATCGTGCGGACCGGCTGTCCCGTGCGGTTCGCCTCGGGGGTCGCAGGCAATGGGGCACGATCGGGCCCGCAGGAGGCGCGAGAGATCAGATTGGGACAGCGGGATGTCGTGTGGACCACCAATCGCGCAGCCGGCGCTCGGCCGGACGCTCGATGAAGGTGTAGAGCGCGGCGCTGCCGGCGAGCGCGCCGGCGAGGGCGACGCCGGTGACGGACGCGATGCCGAGCGCGTCCAGGGCGTCCACGTCGACGAGCGCTCCGAGCACGCGCAACACGAGTTCGTGCAGCAGGTAGAAGGCGAAGGACCACTCGCCGAGCCGGACCCAGACCCGCCCCGAGAAGATGGAGGCCTCACCGGCCCGGTCCGCCTGCGCCCGCGCGACGAGGATGAGCGTGAAGGGGACGATCATGCTGGCTACGGGAACCCACGAGACGGGCAGCCACTGCATGGCGACGAGCCCGAGAGCACCCGACACGTAGGCCGCGCGCACCGGAATCCGGGGTAGCTCGCCCCGGAGGAGCGCGGTCGCCACGACGATCCCCAGGGCGAACTCGATCAAGCGGACCCCCGGAAAGACGTACGGGAGCCAGGTCGAGGAGCTGACCGGGCCCCAGAAGAGCTGCGTGACCGCCGGCACGGCAAAGGCGAGAGCGACGAGCCCCAACGCGACCCTGCGTCGCCCGTGGCGGCCGAGGCGCTCGACGGAGGGAATCAGCGCGGGGAAGAGCAGGTAGAAGAAGGCCTCACAAGACAGGCTCCAGGCCACGGCGTTCCCCGCAAAGTGCCAGGCCGGATCCGGGAACCAGGCCTGGAGCTGCAGCAGCGAGCCGAGCGAGCGCAGGTCGAGGGCCTGCACTCCCTGCCAGGTCAGGATCGCGACCGCGAGCCCCCAGGCCACCGCGTGCGCCGGGAAGATGCGCGCGAAGCGACGCCAGTAGAACGAGCCCGGCGTGTCGCGGCTGCGGGCCGACCACGTGAGCACGAAGCCGCTCAGGATGAAGAAGAACGAGACGCCGCAGCGGCCCGAAGTCAGCGACCGGTTCACGAACCACGAGAAGTGTTCGTGGAAGAGGTCTCCGAAGTGATTGAAGAACACGAGCCCGGCGCCCACGGCGCGCAGTCCGGTCAGTGAGTGCAGGCGCATTCGCTGGCTGTCCGGCACGGTTACCCCTTGGAGGGCATCGTCGCCACTCGGCGTGCGCTTGAGTCGGACGCGGCGGGAAGGCGCCAGCCCGTCGCCTGCCTTTCGTTCCTGTCCGCAGTGACCGGGTGGGGGTCAGTCACAGAGTTCCAGCAGGGCCAGAGCCAGGCGCTCGGGGTCGGCGCGTCCATCCTCGGCGACCAGGTCCCGCTCCGCGCAGTCGAGGTCGAGATCTCTGAGTGCGTCGGGGTCGGGGAGGGAGGGGTACCCGATCCAGGTCGGATCGTAGAGCACAGTGTCGACGGTGTCGTGTCCGGCCAGGCGCTCGATCGTCTCCACCGCGCCCGCGATCGTCATGCCGCGCTGCTCGGGATCGGGAAGCGGGTTGGGCACGTACACGTGCCGAACGGGCGATTTCCAGAGGGCTTCGCCCATTCCGGCGGGAAGCAGGTTGCAACACACGCTGGTGTAGAAGCTGCCGATCGGGTAGACGATCAGGTCTGCGCTCGCGATCAGCTCCAGGACGGATTTCGACAGGGCCGGCGCGCACCGTGCTCCGCCCTGGAGCGAGTCGACGAGCCAGAGGTCGCGGATCGGAGACGTGATGGGCGGGCCGTCGCGGCCGGTGATGAGGTGCTGGCCGATGAGCGTCGTGCCGTCCTCGAGCTCGGCGGCCAGGTGCAGGTTCGCCTCGACGACCGGGCGGACGACGCCGCGCACGGCCGTCAGCTCGCTGAACCGCTCGATCGCGGGCTCCAGCTTGCGTCCGGCCAGCAGGTAGCCGCCGGCCAGCGCGAGGTTGCCGACCTTGGCCTCGCGCAGGTCGAAGTCCCGGGGACGCGCGGCGTCGAAGGCGCGAATGCACTCGAGGAACGTGTCGCGGGCCTCCGGGAGCAGCGCTGCGACGCGCGGATCCTCTCCCGAAACCAGGCCCGAGAGCTCGCGCAGGTCGCGCTCGCGCTCGCCGTCGGCCGGGAAGCGGTGGTTGACGAGCGTGAAGACCTCCCGGTTGCCCGCCTGCCACTCGTCGCCGAGAGCGATCATGCGGTTCCGCAGGTCGCCCACCGACGGCATGCCGAAGGCGTCGCGCAGCCGCGCCGAGCTGCCGCCCGAGTCGAAGGGCGTAATCAGGTGGATCGAGTTCCAGGTCTCGTACTTCAGCCAGCGCACGGTCTCGCGCAGGGCGGTGCCGCCACTCAGGAACAGGATCCGCGGTCCGGATTCGGGCTGCTGCATGGACGGTGGCAGCATGGCGCAAGCGGGCCGTCGGCGCAGCAGGGGGCGGGTGTATGCTGCTCGCATGGGCGCGCGCACGGGACTCGGGCTCCGGGTGCACACGGGCTGGGCGACGGCCGTCGTGCTGCGTGCGGCATCGAGCCCGGGAGCGCCGCCCGAGGTCGCGGACCGCCGCCGGCTCGAGCTGGCGGACCCTGCGGTGCCCGAGTCCAAGGCGCCGTACCACGAGGGCCTCGAGCGGAAGGGCGCGCGCGCCGAGGCCGCGGTCGAGCGCGGCTGCAAGGCGGCGCGCGCGGCGACGCTGGCTGCGATCCGGGCGCTCGTCCAGGAATTGACCGCCGCTGGACTGGCGCCCGCGGCGGTGGCGCTGGTGGTGGGAAGCGACGGCGACCCGTCGAAGATCGCCAACCCCCACGTGCGCGCGCACGCGTCCGAAGGCCGGCTCTACCGCGACGTGCTCGAAGAAGCCGCGGAGGCTTGCGGGCTCGACACGCTGGTCCTGGTCGAGAAGGAGCTCTGGGGGCAGGCCGAGGTCGCCCTCGGGCCTGCGCCGGGCCCCCCTTTTGGACCCGGAGGGGGCGGCCTCAAGCACATCGTGACCGGGATGGGCGCGTCGGTCGGCCGCCCGTGGCGCGCCGAGGAGAAGGCCGCCACAGTCGCCGCCTGGCTCGCGCTCGAGGGTCAGCGCGCCGGCACGCTCACGACCCGGTCCTCCTCGACGCACCAGGCCGTGAGCTCGCGTCCGTAGCAGCAGCCCGAGTCGAGGCCGATCACCCGGCCAGCCCGGTAGTGCCCGCGATGCGCCCAGTGGCCATGCGCGACTCGAGCCTCGCCGGTGTAGAGCTCGTTCCAGGGCCGGTAGGGATCGACGTAGATCTCCGGCGGCCCGACCCGCTCGCTGAGCAGCCCGTCGGCGGTGCAGCTGCGCACGCGCGTCGCGAACGTGACCTCGGTCCGCAGCAGCCAGTCGTCGTCGTGCGCTCCGGCGTTCAACCGCTCGGCCGCCGCGTCCAGGTCCGTCCAGTGCGGGTGAAGCCCCGCGTGCACGACCCAGGTTCCCGCGCCGTCGGGCACGTCCAGCCACAGCAGGACCGGCAGGGCGCGTAGCGCGCCAAGCAACTCGTCGGCGTCGGGCGCGTCGAACAGCGCGTCCAGCGTGTCGTTCTCGCGCCGAGCCTGGCGCCCGCTCCGCGCGCAGAGCGCGTACACGTCGTGGTTGCCGATCACGGCCACCCCGCCCGCGTCGCGCCAGAGCCGCAGCGCAGCTGCGGAATCGGGTCCCTTGTTGACCAGGTCCCCGACGCTCACCAGCCGGTCGCGCCCGGCGTCGAAGCGGATCGCGCGTAGCAGGTCCTCGAACTCGCGGGCGCAGCCCTGCACGTCTCCCACCACCCAGTGCATGGCCGCGGAGTCTAGCGAGCCGTCGAGTCAGGCGGGGATCAGACGCGCAAGGATCCCGACAACACCGCGGCGTGGACCTCGGGCGTCAGCTGAACGTAGGCGCCCTTCACGTCGTCGCGAACGTAGAGCGGCTCCGACACCACCGACGGGTCGAAGCCCTCGCGCTGCAGGTCGACCTTGCGCAGCTTGAAGGTGCCCGTCACCTCGGTCTCGAGCATGACGCGCAGGAAGACCGGGGCAGCGTAGGCCGGCAGCGACTCCTTGACGTGCGCCAGGAACGCAGCGCCGTCGAAGCTCTCGGGGTTCTCGAGGGCGAGGCCCGCCATGCCGGCGCGTCCGTCCTGTCCCGGCACCTCGACGCCGTAGACGTTGACCATCTCGACGCCCGGGTAGGCGCTCAGCGACTCGGCCACGTCCTGCGTCGACACGTTCTCGCCCTTCCAGCGGTAGGTGTCGCCGATGCGATCGACGAAGTAGTAGTAGCCCTTCTCGTCGCAGCGCAGCAGGTCGCCGGTGCGGAACCACGCGTCGCCCTTTTTGAAGGCGTCGCGCAGGACCTTCTTCTCGGTGGCTTCCTTGGACGTGTAGCCCTCGAAGCGGCCGCGGGTGTCACCGGAGCGCGTCGGCACGGCCCCGATCAGTTCGCCGATCTCGCCGGGCTTGCACTCGATGCACCAGCCGTTCTCGTCGCGGATGTACTCGTCGGCAGCCACGTCGTAGCGCACGAGACGTCCGTCCATGTAGAAGCGCGGCGGCATGCGGCCGATCGACCCGACGGTGCCGTCGAGGTTGAGGAGCGCCACGTTGCCTTCAGTGGCGCCGTAGAACTCGACGATCTTCGGCAGCGCGAAGCGGTCGCGGAACTCCTCCCAGATGTCGGGACGCAGGCCGTTGCCGAACGCGAACTTGATCTTGTGCTGCCCGTCCAGTTCGTGTTCGGGGACGTTCAGCAGGTAGCGGCAGAACTCGCCGATGTACTGGAATGCGGTCGCGTCGTACTTGCGGATGTCTTCCCAGAACCGGCTGGCGCTGAACTTCTCGCGCAGCGCCAGCGTGCCGCCGGCGCCCAGCGTCGTGCTGACCGCCATCGCGCCACCGGCGCTGTGGTAGAGCGGCAGCGCGATGTACATGGTGTCGTGCTTGCCGAAGCCGGCGATCGCCGCCACGGAGCCTGTCGCCATGAACTTCAGGTGGCTGAACCGTGCGGCCTTGGGCAGCCCGGTGGTGCCCGACGTGTAGATGTAGAAGAGGTCGTCACCGGCGGTCAGTCCCTCGCGGACCTTGCGGTCGGGATTCACCGTCGGTTGGCCCGACAGCACGCGCTCCATGTCGTTCGCGCCCGACGGGAAGCCCTCGGCGCGCTCGGCCTCGCCCTTCGGACAGGACACGAAGACCTCGAGTCCCTCGGGCACGTCGTCGCCCATGGTCGCGAAGGACTCCAGGCACTCGGTGCCGACGATCAGGTGACGCACGCGGGCGGCTTCGAGCGCGTGACGCAGCCCCTTGCCCGTCAGGTTGGTGTTGATCAGCGCGACGGTCACGCCGAGCTTCGCCAGTCCGGCCCAGGTCTGCAGGTACTCCGGGCGGTTCAGCATGAGCAGGGCGACCACGTCACCGCGCCGCAGGCCCGCGCTGCTTGCCCAGTGCGCGACGCGGTTCGCTTCGGCGTTGTACTCCGCGTAGGTCACCACCCGGTCGCCCGCCAGGCAGAACGGGTGGTTCGCCCGTGCCGCGGCCTGCTTTTCGATCAGGTCCGCGGTGGTGTAGGGCGACGTGGGACGCGCGCGCGCGAGGCTCGCCGCCTGTTTGAGGAACCGGTACCCGATGATCAGTTTGTCGAGAGCCATGGCCGCAGCCTACCACCAACCGCCGGGGCAAGGCAGGGTCGCGGACGGGCTAGAAGCGGGGAAAACGCTGCAGCCAGAGGTTCTTCTCGGTGAAGAGCTCCGCCGGCAGGGCGGGGTCCACCAGGATGTTCCGCATGCGCAGGTCGGTGATTCCCCCGTCGGGCGTGGTGATCCGGTGGCGGATGGCGATCGGGCGCCCCTCGTAGGACTTGACGTCCTCGGGGTCGATCAGCACACGGCGCAGCTCATGGCCGTCCGCGAAGAAGATCGTGCGCACGGCCAGCGGCTCGGCCTCGGCGAAGTAGAGCTCGATGCGGTCGAAGCTCTGGCCTTCGTGGATGCGCCGCCCCTCGACCACGCGCAGCCGCCGCCCGTCCTCGACCACGTCCGGCAGCGAGCGGTAGGCGAGCTCGCCGGGGATGATGGGGCGGAAGTCGCCGAGCGGGACCAGCCGGAAGACCGGCCGCTTCTGCAGCTCCGCCGCCGGCACGCGGTGCACCTTGCGGAGCTCCGGCACGTAGACCATCAGGTCGTCCGAGCGGCCGAGGTTGTGCACCAGCAGTCCTGCGAGCTGCTTGCGGAGCCCCCGCTGCCACGGCTGGCGCCCTTCCAGCTGGTGGGCGTGGATCAGCAGCTCGGTCCTGTCCGGTGCCCAGCGCCGCGCCAGCACGAAGGTGGCCGTCTGGCGTCCGTGGGTGGACTCGTACGCGGCCAGCAGGTTGAACGCGTACAGGTGCTCGAAATGACCCTCGGCCAGGCTCCGCGCCAGGTCCGCCTGCAGGGGCGAAGCGCTCCCGGGCGTCAGGGTGACCGCAACGCCGAGCGCAATGGAGGCGGCGAGGGTGGTGCGGAGGGGCAACTTACGGGCTCCGCCCCACACCATGCCACGTTCCCCCCAGCCTACAAGAGGTGGATCGGGCTCGAGAGCTGGTCCTCGAGCCAGCCGACCAGGTCGCGCAGGGCCTCGGGCGAGATCTCGTGTCCCATCTCGTACTCCCGATAGCGGACGGCGAGTCCCAGCGCGATCAGCCGGTCGCGCGACTCCGCGCCCCGGGCCACGTCGATCATCGGATCGGTGGTGCCGTGCACGACGAGGACGGGACGGTTCTCGAGCGCCGGCCCGGCGGAGATGCCGTCGGCCACGCCGGGGGGCAGCCACGACGAGAGCGCAGCCAACCCGGCGAATCGCTCCGGCTGGCGCAGGAACAGGTCGTAGCCCATGGCGCCGCCTTGGCTGAAGCCCAGCAGCACTAGCTTGCGCGGGTCGATCGGGTAGCGGCGCTCGGCCTCGGACAGGTATCGCTCCAGCATCTCGCCCGCCGCGCCGAAAGCGCGGGCGTCGGGAGGCGAGCCGGCCGAGATCGGGAACCAGCCGTAACCCGCGACTCCGGGTGCGATCGGCACCTCGACCGGTCCCTGCGGACAGAGGACGAGCGCCTCGCCCCCCAGGAAGAAGGGCGCCAGGCCCAGCAGGTCGTGCGCGCTCGCGCCCCAGCCGTGCAACGCGAGCACGGTGGGGAACGGACCGTCTCCGGCCGGGACGTGCGCCGCGTACATCAGCTCCACGCGCGGAGCATACAGGTCGGGAGTGCGATCAGGCGGACGCGGGACGGAGGCGGATGCGCACCCGCAGGCCCGTGGGCTCGGCGTTCTCGGCCGACACGTCGCCGCCCATCGCATCCACCAGTCCTCGCACCAGTGCCAGGCCTATGCCCGTCCCCTTGGTGCGGCGCGTGAGCTCCGCCTCTTCGCGGTAGAAGGGCTCGAAGACCCGCTGCAGCTGGCGCGACGCGACGCCGGGGCCGAAGTCGCGCACCGACAAGCGGACCCCGTCTCCGTCCGGCTCGCAGCAGAGCGAGATGCGCTTGTCCTCGGACGCCGACGCGTACTTGATCGCGTTGTCCACCAGGTTGAAGAGCACCTGGAGCAGGGCGTCGTGGTCGAAGCGTACGGCGGGCAGGCCGGGAGCGACGTCGACCTGGAGCGTGAAGCCCTCGCGCTCGACGTGTGCGCGCAGCAGCCGCTCGGTCTCGCGCAGCACGGGCTCGAGCGATCCGACCTGGGGTGTCAGCTCGCGCTGTCCCTTCTCGAGCTGCGAGAACTCCAGCACGTTGTGGATCAGGCGCGACAGCCGCTCGGACTCGTTCGTCATCGCCTCGTAGTACTCGTGACGTTTCTCGTCCGAGTCGACCATGTCGTCGCGCAGCATCTCGGCGTACATGCGGATGGCGGTCAGCGGCGTCTTCAGCTCGTGGGACACGGCGGCGGCGAAGTTGCTGCGGCGCTCCGCGAAGCGCAGCGCCACCGACACCATGCGGTACAGCGCGATCAGGCCGAGTGCCCCGGCGGCGACGAGCAGCACCGACAGGGCGATGACGTAGCTCTCCCCGCCGAGACCGGGGAGCGCCTGCAGTTCCAGTGTGGCGCCGAGCGCGGCAAAGGGCTCGGCGAAGCGGCGCCGGTAGGCGAACTCCGCGTCCGGTTCCGCACGCGACTCCGCGGGGGGCTCCGGGTCGAAGACGCTGTCGAAGCGCAGCGCCGCGAGTCCCTCGAGTCCGGTCGAGCCGACGGCGCGGGTCTGCAGCCAGTCGCCGAGCCGGGGCATGTCGATCACCAGTCCCTGGCGGTAGCCGAGGCTCCCGCGCAGCACCGTGCGGTAGAGGATCAGGTGCCGGGCGTCTACGGCGCGCCCGGTCATGGGTGCGAGGGTCACGCGCACGGTCTTGCGGCCGGCCGGGCTCGCCGAGCTCTTGCCGGGTGCGGGGACGTTGCGCTTCTCGCCCGGCAACGCCGCGCGCGCCCGGCCCCGGCGGCCTGCCTGGAGCCCGTCGCGCACGGACGAGTTGTCGGAGCGGGACGAGTACGTGGCGAAGGCGTCCGCCTTGGCGGCGAGGGTGCGCTCCGCCGTCTCCGCGGATTCCGGCGCCAGCAGTGGTGCGGCCTGCGGCGCCCGCGCCCTCGCTGGCGCCTCCGCCGGCGCGGAGCGCGGCAGGTCCCGTGCGTCGGC
>JAFDDB010000260.1 GCA_019311115.1 Deltaproteobacteria bacterium | reverse complement strand
ACGCAGGTCGGCTCCGCGCTGATGGGCGTGCTGTACATCCTGGACGAGCCGTCGATCGGCCTGCACGCGCGCGACAACGGGCGCCTGCTCGAGACCCTGATGTCGCTGCGCGATACGGGGAACACCGTCGTCGTGGTCGAACACGACGAGGAGACGATCCGCCGCGCCGACTACGTGATCGACCTGGGCCCGGGCGCGGGGCGCCACGGAGGCGAGGTGGTGGCCGCGGGCACGCCCGCACAGATCGAGAAGAACCCGAAGTCCCTGACCGGGAGCTATCTGTCCGGCAAGCGCCGCATCCCGGTGCCGGAGAAGCGGCGTCCGGGCTCGGACAAGTTCCTGACCATCGTCGGAGCCAGCGAGAACAACCTGCAGAACCTGACGGTGCGCGTGCCGCTCGGCGTGTTCACCGTCGTGACCGGGGTGTCCGGGAGCGGCAAGTCCACCCTGGTCAACGACACGCTCTACCGCGCGCTGGCGCAGCGGCTCTGGGACTCCAAGGAGCGCCCCGGACGCCACAAGAAGATCGACGGCCTCGAGCACCTCGACAAGGTGATCGACGTGAACCAGTCGCCGATCGGGCGGACCTCGCGCTCGAACCCGGCCACGTACACGGGGATCTTCACGCCGATCCGCGAGCTCTTCACGCAGCTTCCGCAGGCGCGCGCACGCGGCTACAAGCCCGGGCGCTTCAGCTTCAACGTCAAGGGTGGACGCTGCGAAGCGTGCGAGGGCGACGGAATCCTGCGCATCGAGATGCACTTCCTGCCGGACGTGTTCGTGACCTGCGAGGAGTGCCAGGGTCGGCGCTACAACCTGCAGACGCTCGAGATCCGCTTCAAGGGCAAGTCGATCGCCGACGTGCTCGAGATGACGGTCGAAGAGGCGCTCGAGTTCCTGGAGCACATCCCGAGCGTGAAGAACGGACTGCGGACCCTGTCCGAGGTCGGGCTCGACTACATCCACCTCGGCCAGCAGGCGACGACGCTTTCCGGCGGCGAGGCGCAGCGCATCAAGCTGGCCAAGGAACTCTCCAAGCGCGCCACCGGGCGCACGCTCTACATCCTGGACGAGCCGACCACCGGGCTCCACTTTGCCGACGTCGAGAAGCTGCTCGACGTGCTGAACAGCCTGGTCGAGCGCGGCAACACCGTGGTCGTGATCGAGCACAACATGGACGTGATCAAGACCGCGGATCACATCATCGACCTGGGACCCGAAGGGGGGGACAAGGGAGGGGGGATCGTGTCGCAGGGCACGCCGGAAGAGGTCGCGAACGACCCCCTTTCGTACACCGGGCAGGCGCTGCGCCCGGTACTCTTCGACGAATGATCCCGGAACGCGAGCCTGGAGAGCCGGGCGAGGAGCTTCCACTCACCGCAGGCTTCGCGGTCGTGCTGGCACTCGGCGCCGCGTACCTGCAGTTCGCGATCTTCGTCGTGCCCGTGATCTTCGACTGGGCGCACCCCGCGGCGCTCCAGTCCCCGGCCCGGCTCGGCATCGCGGCCATCCTGGCCTACGGCGGCGCGTTCGCGCTGGCGACGCGGCGGATCCACGACGCGCCGGGCCAGGTGCTGGGCTTCGTGCGATCACCCCGGCAAGGGTGGATGGCGGCGCTCCTGCTGCTGCCGTCGATCGTGCTGATCAGCGAGATCGACAACATCTTCAAGCTCCTGCTGCCCGTGGTCGCAGCGGCCGACACTCCCGCCGTCGAGGGGCTCTACCTGGTGGAGTGGGCGGTCTTCCTGATCGCCGTGCTTCCGGTGGTCGAAGAAGTGTTCTTCCGCGGGCTGCTGCAGCCCCCGCTGCAGCCCCCGCTGGTGCAGGCGTGGGGACGCACGCGCGGCGTGCTCGCATGCGCCGCGATCGCGGGCATCGCGTTCTCGGTCGGCCTGCTCAACTACGCCATGTTCCCGATCGTCGCCGCGCGCGGACTCCTGCTGGGGATGCTGCGCGAGAGCGCGGGCTCGCTGCTGCCGGGCCTGGTGCTGAACGTGACCTTCGGCGCGGTCGCCGTGCTCGCCATGCGCAGCTTCTTCGGAATTCCCGGCTTCGACGACTCGTCGTCGGCACACACGCCCCTGCTCTGGCTCGCCCCCGCGGCCATCTCGACCGGAGCGGCAATCGGCCTGTGCCGCGCCCTGCTCCGCGCCCGCGAACAGATCGCGCGCGCGGAATCGGCGGACGGCGACGCCTAGGAGTCGGCCCGCGCCGACACCCGCTCGACGCGCGCCCGGATGCGGCGCGCGACCTGGTCCACGTCCCCCGCCGCGTCCGTCGACTCGAGTCCCAGCGCCTCGTACTCCGCGTCGACGCGCTCCAGGAACCCGCTGCGCTCGTAGCGCTCGATCACCTGCGAGCCCCGCCGGGAGCCCAGCCGGGAGCCCAATCGCGCCAGCGCGTCGGCGACGGGCAGGCGCAGCCAGACGACCAGGTCCGGCTCGGGGAACGCCGCGCCCTCGGTCGCGGCGCGCAGCTTGTGACGGTCCACTCCGTGCGCGGCCTGGTAGGCGAGAGTCGACGCCACGTAGCGGTCGCAGACCACGTCGTCTCCCCGCTCGAGAGCCGGAAGCACGAGCCGAGCCACGTGCTCGCGGCGATCCTCGACGAAGAACTCCAGCACCTCGTCCGCGCTCGCCTCGATCTCGCCGCGCGCCCAGGCCCGGTAGCGCCGCCCCCACTCGCCATCCGTCGGCTCGCGCGTCTCGATCACGGATCGGCCCGTCTCGCGCAGCCACGCCGCCAGCCTGCGCGACTGCTCGGTCTTGCCCGAGCCGTCGATCCCCTCGAGCACGATGAAGAGCCCCCGCATGGCGCGCGCAGATGGGGCCGGCGCACGCCTCACCCCATTGATCGCACGCCGTTTCCCCAGTCCCCATCCGGCTCAGGCGTTCCCGAAGGCCCCGGTCCCGCAGTGGGGCGTTCCGTTCCAGCCGAGCCGCTACAAGGCAAGCCGCGTGCCAGCCGCAAGTGCGCGAATTCACGAGTGGCGCCGACCTATCAGTGGACCGCGAGTCCATGTCGCGTGAACGCAGCGCATCGCACGGGTTCTACCCGCTTGCGCTTCCCGCGGGTCCGGATCTGTGCGACCCGCTACACTCCCTTCGGGATGACTCCCGGCCCGACGCGAATCCAGGTGCCGCTGATTGCGCCGCGGTGGGTAGCCGAGACGTTGGATTAGCGTGGGCTTGCGCGCGACCGCCGCAAGGCTCTTCCTCGTGCTGGGCACCCTGCTTGCCGTTTCTTGCGTCGGCGAGTGCGTCCTGCGGGGTGCGGCCGCTCTAGGACTCGACGCGCGACCGGGGGACGAGTACAGGCCACGCTTCGTGCTGTCGAGCAACCGCGTACTGATCACCGAGATGGACCCGAACGACCCGAACCTGAACTCGGACGGGCTGCGCGATCGCGACTACACGATCAAGAAGCCGCCGGGGACCGTACGCATCATCGCGCTCGGCGACTCGGTAACGTACGGATTCCGGATCGAGCTCGACGCGACGTACGCGAAGCGGCTCGAGGCGTTGCTGAACGGGGAGACGGACGGCCCCCGCTACGAGGTGATCAACTTCGGCGTGGACGGTTACAACACGCGCCAGGAGCTCGAGCGCTTCAGACAGAAAGGCCGCCGCTATCGCCCTGACCTGCTGCTGATCGGCTACACGATGAACGACGTGCTCGACGCGGAGGCGCTCCTGAACATCCTGGGCGGCGCACCTGCGGGCGGCGAGTGGAGCTTGCGGTCGATGTTGAGCTCTTCGCGGTTCGTGAGCTGGGTCAGGCAGCGCGCGACGCGCGTAGACCTGTCCGAGAGTCCGCGAGCGTACTTCGTGCACCTGTACTCGCAGAGGCACAACTGGCGAATCGTCGCGAGTTCGTTCGCGGAGCTCGCCGCGCTTGCCAAGAACGACGGGTTCGACGTACTGCTCGTGATCTTTCCGTACTTCGACACCATGACTCCCTACCGCTACTCGGCCATTCACGGCTTCGTAGAGCGCGAGGCTCGCAAGAACGGCTTCAACGTGCTGGACCTGCTTGGCGCGTTCGAGGCCCACGCCTTGGACGAGGTGCGGCTCTCGCCGTCGGACCCGGTGCACCCGAGTCGGGAAGGACACGCGATCGCCGCCCGAGCGATCCACGCCCACCTGACGCGGCCCTAGACGGTTCTGCTGAACGTCGTCCTACTCGCGCGCGAGTGGGATCCCGTCCGCGGGAGGCTCGCGCAGGTAGGTGATCAGATTGCTGAAGCCGTCTCGTCGGCGTCGTAGACCTCGACGCGGACCCCCGTG
>JAFDDB010000073.1 GCA_019311115.1 Deltaproteobacteria bacterium | reverse complement strand
GCTGTGCGTCGCGCGGTCCGTCGAGCTGCGACTTGCTGTACGAGTTCGCGAACCCGGCGAACGGGTTCGGGTTGACGAGTTCGCCGGCAAAGTTCTCGATGCCACGGAAGCGGCCGCCCGGGTTGAAGTGGTCACGGGCCTTGCGCAGGCTCCGCGTGCGCGTGTCCTGCTTGAGGACGCCACCGTTCCAGGCGACGTCCGCGCGGGTATGGGCGAGTTGCCGCGGCGCGCGGCTGATCGAGCGATTCGCCCCGCCGAACGAGTCGATCGAGCCGAACGTGCTGCAGCCACGCTCGTAGATGCACTCGTAGAGCACGATCCAGCGCGTGAACGCCATCATGAAGTCGAAGGGTCCCCACCCGTCCGGGAAGATCTCGTTCTCGGTCTCGAAGTTGAGAACGTGCCGGAACTGGGAGAACGTCGAGTTGAAGGGGGCGCCCGGGCCGACGGTACTGAGGCGCATCTCGTAGAATCCGTGGATTTCCATCTTGCGCTCGCCCGGCAGTTCGAGCTCGATCGCCGCGGCCGGCCGCGCAATCGCGACCACGCCGAGCAAGACACACGCAAGTTTCCACGCCAAACCGTTCCGACTCATCCGGTTTTCCCCTCGTTTGTCATCACCGGAGGCGCCTCTCCCAAGGCGTTGAAACGTCCCACCAGCGGTCAGGCGGACCTGGTCGCGAGTGGCTCCGTTTCGACCTCCTTATCTTGTCGCTCCGAGGCCTCGCTAAGTGACGCGGCGAAGAACTTCGGACGCAGGATCGAGAACAGGGACGGGACCAGGAAAATGGCCCCGATCATGTTCACGACCATCAGAATCGACAGCAGCTGGGCCATTTCGGCCTGGAAACGCAGATTGCTGAAGGACCACCACACGATCCCCCCGACGAGTGTGGTGGCGGTGAACGAAACGGCCATGCCGGTGGTGCGGATCGCTCGCCGGATGCCCTCATCGAGGTCTCCGCACCACGAGTACTCCTGGCGGATCCGGTCGGTCACGTAGATGGCGTAGTCCACGCCGATCCCCACTCCCACGGACTGCACCGGCAACGTATTGACGTTGAGCCCGTTCTTGCGGAACGCCATGTACGCCAGCGAGAAGATCGTCGCGCTGGCCAGCGAGAACACGATGACGCCGCCGGCGGCAGGCGAGCGGTAGCTAACGCTCACGAACGTGAAGACGATCAGGAAGATCAGCAGGATGTTGGCGACGTGGCCGCGCTCGACCTCTTCGTTGACGGCCGCCAGCATGCCCATGACGCCGCCCGCCAGCGTGAACTCCGAACCGCGGGTCCACGTCTTGGTCGGCATCGGGTTGAACGAGGAGTCCTTGAACTTCGAGTTCTGCACCCAGAGCTCGTAGTCGCAGTAGTTGGTGCAGTAGCGGATGCTCATCGCCGTGAGCTCGCCGTCGTCTCCGCCATTCCACCGTTCGAGCACCAGGTAGTTGCTGCGGTCGACGATGTAGTCGACGACGTCGCCGGCGGTCCAGCCCTCGTCCAGCCACATGGCGGTGACGTCCATGGTCTTCTCGGAGACCGTCTCGACGCGGTAATCGTGCTCGGCGGCAGCCTCCACCACCCACTTGCCGAATTGCCGCTTCGGGACCTCGAGATCGTCCGAGAGGACGCTCGAGAGAGTGACCTCGACGTCCTTGTTCTTCCGCAGCTTCCGGAGGCCGGCCAGGATGACCTCGGCCACCTCGTCCGGGTCGATCGGCTCGCTCCACTCTTCGACCAGTGTGGTCTCTCTGGGCGTGTAGCCCTCGATCTCCTGCTGGTCGTTGATCTGCGCGACCTTGACGCTCATCTCGTGCTTCCGCGGAAACAGGATCGGCCCGAGCATGTAGTAGATCCCGTCCAGCGCCGCGTTGTCCTGCTGGTCGAGGCGGACGCTGACACGGCCGGTCGGATTCGCTTCGATGAACTCCTCCGCCCAGTGGACCGCCCGCGCGATGGTCTCGCCCGTGTGGTCGCGGAAGAAGAAGGTGATCTGCGCGTCTTCCGAGTCATCGGTCAGGAACGGCCGGAGTGCGCCCGGAGTGCTGTTGTTGCGCAGGTTGTAGATGATGCCGCCGATGCTGCTCGCGGACTCCGGCACGAAGCCCCACTTGGGATCGCCGTAGTGGCCGCCCTGCCAGAACGCGCGGATCAGGGTCACGACCGAGATCGACGCTCCCGGGTCCGCGTACTTCTTCATGTGCCGGTCCAGCGCCTCCATGCGCTGCAGGATCAGGCCGTTCGAGCTCGAGTCCCGGCCATCGCCGTCCACGAAGACCACGAAGTTGTCGACGCCACCGAAGCGCTTCGCGACCTCGCCGGTCGACAGGTTGAACTCGTGGTTGGGCCAGAAGATCGGAGCGCCGGGACGACTCTCGCCGATCGTCGAGTAGTTGAGCGTGTACCAGGTCGCTCCAATGAACGCGAGCAGCACGCCGGCGACGACCGCGTACTTGGCGGGCGCGGTGGCCAGGTTGCCGATGCCGGTCAGCGCGCGGTCGACCAGCTTCCACGTGAAGTGCTTGGTGTCGTGCGGCGGCGGCAGGTACGCGATCATGATCGGGTGTAGCAGGATCACGTTGAAGATGATCGCGAGAACCCAGAACGACCCGTAGATCGCCAGGTTCTGCATGACCTTGATCGTCGTGATCAGGATGACCATCAGGCCCGCGGCATCCGTGATGATCCCGAGCATTCCCGGCAGCATCAGCTTGGCCATGGCCGTCGTCGCCGTCTCGACCTTGGTCTCGTTGATCTCGTCGTCCGTCAGTTCACGCCCGAGCTTGCCGCGCCGGGCATCGGCCTCCATCTCGTAGTCTTCGAAGAACCGCTCGGCCATCTGGATCGTATGCGAGATCGAGCGCGCCGTGATCAGCAGCGGGACGACGAGGATCAGCGGGTCGAGCGAGATGCCCACCCAGGCGGTGAAGCCCATGCCCCAGACCGCCGTAGACAGGCCCGCGACCATCGGAATGGCGACGCCGTGCAGGCGGCGGAAGTACGCCAGCAGCAGGAAGAAGAGCATCACGATCGTGACCAGCAGGAAGAACACGATCTCGAAGGCGTGCTTCAGTACCCAGCCCTGCAGCACCGGTATACCGGTGATGAAGATCTCGACCGTCCCGTCCGCTTCCTCGTCGATCCGGATCTGCTGGACGTAGTCGAAGATCTCCTGGTACCCGCTGGCGGAGTCGATCATGTGGGTCACGAAACCGCCGGCAATCTGGACGGCCGAGTGGTCCCGCGAGATCAAGAATCCGTAGATGAGCCCCGGATTCTGGAGGACCGTCGCGCGCAGCGCGGCGAGCTCCTCTTCCTCTTCCGGGATCTCGTCGATCAGCGGTTCGGCAACGATTGCGCCATCGGGCTCGATGGTGATGACGCGGGTGTTCATGTGCGTGAGGCTTCGGACCTGGTAGTGGTTGATGTGCGGCGCCCGGTCCAGCTTGTCCGTGATCCTCGCCACCTTCTCGAGGAAGTCGTAGTCGTAGATCTCGCCTTCCTTCTTCACCACGGCGATCGAGACGTAGCTTCCCGTGCCGAAGCGGCCCGAGAACTTGTCCTGCGCGTGGATGAACGGATGCTCCGGGAAGGTGTCGCGCACGTTCGGCTGGAGCTGGAAGACCGTGTCGATTCCCGGGATCGTCTCGCCCGTGCTGAGCTTGACGATTCCGTTGATCAGCGGAATCGAGAAGAAGAAGCCGATGCTGATGAGCGTGATCAGGGTCGCAAAGCGGAACCGCATGATGAAGCGCGCGAAGCGCATCGAGAATGCGGCCTCGGGGACCGCGTCCTCCATGAAGCTCTGGGGCTGATTGTCGTCTGCCACGGTCCCCCCCTACTCCCCGGCCCCGACGTCCGTGAGAGTCTCGTTCTGCTTGCGCACGTCGATCTGGCCCCAGGTGAGCCCGCCGTCCGTCGACTGGAGGACGAGACCGTCGTCGCCCACGATCCAGCCCGTCTGCTCGTCCCCGAAGACGATGTCGCGCATGAACCCGAAGATCTTGAACTCCTCCTGGAAGTCCTGATCTCCCCGCGAGAAGGTCAGCCCACCGTCCGTGCTCCGCCGGTAGAGCCCGCGCTCCCCGACGGCCGTCACGGCCTGGTTGCCGACACCGATTCCGAAGAGCGCCTGCCGGCTCTCGGTCTCGCGGTAGTTCCACGTCGCCCCGCCATCCGCCGTCTGCAGCACCACGCCGCCGAGCCCGGCGATCACGCCGTTGTCCGCGTCCGTGAACTTGACGTCGAAGAGGAAGGGCGTCTCGATCACGCTGATCGACACGAAGCCCTTGTCGCGGATCTTGGAACGCGTGAACGCCGTCATGTCGACCGCGTCCTGGTCGTACGGCGTTTCGTTCAGGATGCGGATCCGGTCCTGCCCGACGCCCTCGCTCTCGAGGAAGTCACGGACGGAGTTCGCGCGATCGTCCGACAGCGTGGTGTCGCCGGTCGCCCGGAGCTCCGCCTGGGTCATGAAGCCCTCGAGACGGATGCGCAGGTGCTGCTTGTCGTTCAGTCGCTCCGCCGCGTCGAAGAGCGCGCCCCACTGGTCGCGCGGGGTCTTGGGCACCCCGGAGGGGAACTGGACGGCCTCGAAGCTGTCCTTGCCGATGATCGAGCCCTTCTCCCAGGTCTCTCCACCATCGTGCGTGTAGAAGATGATCCCGTACTCGGCCGCGATCCAGCCCCGCTGCTCGTCCAGGAAGAAGAGATCGTTCAGGTAGGTGTCATCGTAGACATCCTCGCCGCGCTGGAACGCTTCGAGATCTTCGTTGCTCAGGTATTGGAAGGTCGGGTGGTCCTCGTATATCAGGAGGGAAGCGTCATCCCAGGTCTCGCCGCCGTCGCGCGTGACGTAGCGGCTTCCCCAATCACCTACCGTCCACGCCACTTTCGGCGTGACGGCGTGAACCGCGAAGATGTGCCGCATGGGGAAGCGCGGGCTCTTTTGCCGCGTCCAGGTCTCCCCGCCGTCATCGGTGTGCAGGATCAGGCCTCTGCGCCCCACGGCCCAGCCGTTCTGCTCATCCGCGAACGAGATGTCGTAGATCGACTTCTCCGTCCCGGAGGCGAGCCTCTCCCACGAACTGCCGGCGTCTTGCGTACGGTAGATCGTGCCGAAGTAGCCAGCGGCCCACATATGCGTGTCGCCGACGGCCGTCGTTGCGTACAGATCGTCGCGGACGATGATGTCGCGCGCGCCGTACGTGTCCTCGAAGACGTGCTCCTGACAGGCCACGAGCGGCAAAAGAGCAACCAGGACGCAGATCGCTTCGCGTCCCTTTCGCCTCAACCCACGGGTGCTCACAGTTTCTCCTGACGAAACGGCACGTAGTTGCGTGTCTTTCGCGCGCATGTCCCCGTGGCGAGGAACCGAGCCGGATGGCTTCCGATTGTCGCTCCGCGATTCGACAGGAAAAACGCCACGGTATTCCACTGACGCGTTTCTTCTATTACAGGCGGCGGATGGGTGTCAAGCCGACCCTGAGACGCGCGTCACACGCGAAAACCGGTGCGCGGAAGCGCGCTTAGCTCCGGCCGCGTGACGAAACACGATGGAGCGCGCAACAGGAACGCGAAAACGCCCGGCCGGTCGCGCTCCACACCGAAAGGCGTCGCGTGACACGGTCGATGGCGCGGCGTCAGTCGCGTCGGCGGAGCTTCAGGCGCAACGCGTTGAGCTTGATGAAGCCCTTCGCGTCGGATTGATCGTACGTGTCGTCCGCCTCGAACGTCGCGATGTCCTCGCGGTAGAGCGAGTCCGCCGACTTCCGTCCCAGCGTCGTGACCGCGCCCTTGTACAGGCTCAGCCGCGCGGTTCCGGTCACGTGTTTCTGGCTCGCCTCGACGGCGGCGAGCAGGAAGTCCATCTCGGGAGAGAACCAGAACCCGTTGTAGATCAGCTGCGCGATCTTGGGGCTCAACCGGTCGCGCTCGAGCATGACCTCGCGGTCGAGCGTGATCGACTCGAGTGCGCGGTGCGCGGCGTGCAGGATCGTGCCGCCCGGCGTCTCGTAGACACCGCGCGCTTTCATGCCGACCGCCCGATCCTCGACGATGTCGATCCGCCCGATGCCGTGCTCCGCACCCAACTCGTTCACGCGGGTCAGCAGGTCCACGGGACCGAGGCGGACGCCCTCGAGGCCCACGGGGATACCCCTCTCGAACTCGATCTGGACCACCGAGGGGGCGTCCGGAGCTTCCTCGGGCGCCCGCGTCCACTCGAACATCTCCGCGTCCGGCGCCCGCCACGGATCCTCGAGCACGCCCCCCTCGTAGCTGACGTGGAAGAGATTACGGTCGATCGAGTAGGGCTTGCGCAGGGTGGACGACACCGGGATGTCCCACTTCTCGGCGTAGGACATCAGCTGGGTGCGGCCTCCCATGTCCCACTCCCTCCAAGGCGCGATGATGCGCAGGTCCGGATCGAGCGCCTGGAAGGCGAGCTCGAAGCGCATCTGGTCGTTGCCCTTGCCGGTGCAGCCGTGAGCGACGGCGTCCGCGCCCGCCTGGTGGGCGATGCGGACCTGCTCGCGGGCGAGGGGCGGACGCGCGAGCGACGTGCCGAGCAGATAGCTGCCCTCGTAAACGGCGCCGGCGCTGATCGCGGGGAAGCAGAACTCCTCGACGAACTCCTCGCGCAGATCCGACACGACGCAGTCCTTGGCGCCGGTGGCCATCGCCTTCTCGGCCACCTCGGCCAGGTCCTCATCCTGACCGACGTCACCGCAGTAGCAGATGACCTCGGCGCCGTGGGTCTCGATCAGCCAACGCAGGATCACCGAGGTGTCGAGTCCCCCGGAGTACGCCAGGACGACGCGATTCGCCTTGCTCATGGCGCGGATTGTAACCGGATATCCCGGCGCGCCAAACGCGCCGAAGGCGGCGCAGCGCGCCGTCCACGACCCTTCGGCTACTCCACGAGTCCTTCGCGAGTGAACTTGGCCAGGATCTCCAGCGTCGACACGCGGTCCTTGGACAGGTTCAGGAGCTGCTCGATCGACATGCAGCCGTCGATCTGCGACAGCAGGAAGCCCTCGTTGGGCGTCAGGTTGTGCTGCATCAGCTCCTGCATCGTCTGCTTGAGCCGCAGCACGCGGCCCTGGTCGCCGACCTCGCGCGCGAACGCGCGCGCGCGTTCCGACCGCAGCATGGCCACGTAGCCCTGGATGTCGAGGCGTCCGGGCTCCCGCTTCGCAGCCTCCTGCAAGCCCTGCCACGCGTCGTCCATGCGCCCCTCCTTGTAGGCGGCGAGCGCTGCGGCCACCAGGTCGTTCTGCTCTTCATCGGCGTCCGGAAGCTGGATCGCCGCCGATCCGTCGAAGGTCCGCGGCGTGTCGGCCTCGTCCTGGAAGGCGTCCACCGCGGCCGCATCTGCCGTACCGGAGGCCGTATCGGCCTCCGGATCGGCGCCGGACCCGGCGGGAGCCTTGCCCAAAGACGCGAGCTCCTCGTAGGCAGTGTCCAAGTAGTCGCGCGCCGCGCGGTTCTCCGGGTCGATCTCGATCGCACGCTCCCAGCACCCGATCGCCTCTTCGAGGTCGCCGAGACCGTACTGGTTGAGCCCGCGCTTCAGCAGCCGGGTGATCTCTTGCTTGCGGTCGCCTCCCAAGACTCAGCCCCTGACCGCCACCTCTTCGGAGTCCGCGAACTCGCTCGACAGCTTCTCCAGTTCCTCCGGCGTCAGCGTTCCACGCGGGTTGACCTGGATGCTCTGCTTCTCTCCGGACGCGACGTCGCGCGCCGAGACACTCACGATTCCGTTCGTGTCGATGTCGAAGGTGACCTCGACCTCGGGCTCGCCCGCGGGCGCGTCCCGGATTCCAGTGAGCGCGAACTCCCCGAGCAGGTCGTTCTCCGCCGCGATGTCGCTCTCTCCCTGCAGGACGCGGATCTTGACCGTGGACTGGCCGTCGCGCGTCGTCGTGAAGATCTCTCGCGCCGAGGTCGGAACCGTCGTGTTTCGCTCGATCATGCGAGCGCACTTGCCACCGTACGTCGCGATGCCGAGCGAGAGCGGCGTCACGTCGACCAGCAGCGGTCCGGCCTTGTCCTCGCCGAGCATGGCCGCCTGGATCGAGGCTCCGATCGCCACCACCTCGTCGGGGTTCACGCCCTTGTGCGGCACCTTGTTGAAGAATTCCTGCACCGCCGCCTGGACCAGCGGCATGCGCGTCTGCCCGCCGACGAGCAGCACGTGATCGATCTCGCTCGCCTCGATCTGCGCGTCCGCCAGGGCCTGCGCGCAGATGCCCTTGGTGCGCTCCACGAGCGGACCGACGATCTCCTCGAGCTGATCGCGCTGCAGCAGGACGCTCAGGTGGAGCGCCTGCCCTTCCGCGTCGACGGCGATGAACGGCAGGTTGATTTCGGTCGAGTTCACCTGCGACAGGTCGCACTTCGCCTTCTCGGCGGCGTCGCGCAGGCGCTGACGCGCCATGGCGTCCTCTCGCAGCGAGATGCCCTCCTTCTCTTCAAAGGTATCGAGCAGGAACGCGACCATCAGGTTGTCGAAGTCCTCTCCGCCGAGATACGTGTCCCCCGCCGTCGACCGCACCTCGATGACCCCGTTTCCCATCTGGAGGATCGAGATGTCGAACGTGCCACCGCCCAGGTCGAACACGGCGACGATCTCGGACTCGTCGCGCCCATAGCCGTGAGACAGCGCAGCCGCGGTCGGCTCGTTGATGATCCGCAGCACGTCGAGCCCGGCGATCTTGCCCGAGTCCCGGGTCGTCTGGCGCTGCGCATCGTTGAAGTACGCCGGGACGGTGATCACGGCCTGCTGCACCGTCTCGCCCAGGTACTCCTCCACGACGCGCTTCATCTCGCGGAGCACGATCGCGGAGATCTCCGGGACGGTGTACACGCGCCCGGCGACCTGGACGCGCGTGTCGTTGTTGGGTCCGGCGACCAGCTCGTAGGGGACGTTCTGCTGCGCACCCTGGACTTCGGGAGAGTCGAAGTCCCGGCCGATGAGGCGCTTGGCCGCGTGGACGGTGTTGCGAGGATTCGTGATCGCCTGGCGCTTGGCCAGGTGGCCCACGAGGCGCTTTCCGTCCTCGGTTACAGCGAAGACCGAGGGCGTCGTCTTGTAGCCCCCCGTGTTCGGGATCACGACGGGCTGCCCGTCTTCGATGATCGCGACACACGAGTTCGTCGTGCCCAGGTCGATTCCAACAACTCGCGCCATGATTCTCTCCAGGATCCTCGCCGACTAGACTTCGGTGAGTGCTGCCTTCACGTCCTCGTCCATGGGATCCAGCTCCCACGCACGCTGCAGGCACTTTCGCGCCGCGTCTCTCTGCCCGTCTTCTCGATAGAGTCGTGCCAGGAGCTTCAGGTAACCGACGTTCTCTTCTTCGAGCTGGACCGCGCGGTTCGCGAAGTCGATCGCGCTCGCCAATGAACCCGACTGGCCACAGAGACCCGCGAGTTGCGCGGCGAGGGCCGCGTCGGTTGGCGCGAACTGGGAAGCCTCCGTCAGCGCCGCGATCGCCTCCTCGACGCTTCCGCTCTCGAGCAGCTCGCGGCCGCGCTTCTTCGCCTCCGTGACGAGTGTGGAGTTGGCCTTGGGCAGGATCTCGCCGAGCAGGTCGGTATAGTCACGCCGTCGGGGGTCGTACGCGACCGCGAGCCGCGCCAGGCTGGCGGCCCTCGCGAACTCGCCCTTGTCACGCTGCGCGCGCGCGTCGTCGTAGCAGCGCTCTGCCTTCTTCTCGCCGGACGCGACCTTGTGACGAAGGCCGCTCAAAGGCGAGGTGCGCGCCTTGAAGGCGCGACCCGCGCGAAGCGAACGGCCGCCCCCTCGTGCCGAAGGAGTCCGCGGGGTCGGGGTCGGTGCCGTCTCCGGGGCACGGGCTCGAGGCGCCGCTTCCGGAGCCGTCGACTGCGCTTCGGGCCGGTGCTCGGGTGCGGGCTCAGCGGCGGCCGCGGGCTCCGACGTCGCGGACGGCGGCGCCGGCGGGAGCGTCTGGTCGTAGGCCGCCCTCGACCGGGCGTCGCGCAACATATCGTGCGCGACTACGACCTGCTTGTAGATCTCGTGCAGCAGGTCGCCGTAGACACCCACCTGCTTGCCGAAGTAGCGGTCCGGATGGAATACCTTCGAGCGGTCGAAGAAGCCGTCGCGGAGTTCGTCGGCGCCGGCGTCGCGGTCCACGCCGAGCATCTCGTAGTAGCTCATGTCCGGCAGCGCGCGCGCGAACTCGCGAATCTCGTCGCGCAGATCCTGCGGCAGGTCGACCGAGGCACTCCCCCCGGACACCTGAGGCTTGTCGGCTCGAGCCGTCATCGACGCTCCACTCCAATGTGCATCTCGCCACCCAAGCTATCGGGGTCAGGCAGGAGAAAGTTGAGGCGAGATGGCGGAAGCGAGCGTCGGCGGCGGAGCTGGCGCGGTCTCAGGAGGGGTCGACCAGCGCCTCCATGATGGCCTTCTGCACGTGCAGGCGGTTCTCGGCCTGGTCGAACACGATGGACGCGGACGACTCCAGGACTTCTTCGGTTACTTCCTCGCCACGGTGGGCGGGGAGGCAGTGCAGGAACCTCGCGCCGCTCGGCGCCGCGGCCATCAGCTGTGCATTCACCTGGTAGCCGGCGAACGCGGACCGGCGCTCCTCGGCTTGCGACTCCTGACCCATGCTGGCCCAGACATCCGTGTACACGAACGCCGCGTCCTTGACCGCGGCAACGGGGTCGGTCTCGAAGCGCAGCTCACCCCCCGATGCGGCGGCCAGTTCCCGACCGCGCTCGACGACCGCGGGATCGGGTCCGTAGCGCTCCGGCGTGCAGACGGTGAGCTGCATGCCCAGGACGCCGGCCAGGTGGATCAGCGAGCTGACCATGTTGTTCCCGTCCCCGACCCAGACCAGCCGGTCGCTCCGCAGGTCTCCATGCTCCTGGATGGTGAGCGCGTCCGCCATCGCCTGGCAGGGATGGAGGTCGTCCGTCAGTGCGTTGACCACCGGCTTGTCGGCGTGGCGCGCGAGCCCGACGACGAGATCGTGGTCGAAGGTACGCGCGACGATCATGTGGCAGTAGCGCGAGAGGTTCCGAGCCACGTCCTGGAGGGCCTCGCGGCCGCCGAGCTGTACCTGCCCCGGAGGCAGGTAGACCGGCGTGCCTCCGAGCTCCGAAACGCCGATCCCGAAGCTCACGTAGGTCCGCAGGCTCGGCTTTTCGAAGTAGAGCAGCACCGACTTTCCCGCCAGCATCGAGACCGGTACGCGCGCGGCGCGAAGGCGCTTGAGTTCCGCCGCACGGTCGAGCATGCGCACGATCTCTTCAGGCGGCCAGTCCGCGATCGAGATGAAGTCCTTGGGCCGGCTCATGTCACTGCGCGAGCTTCGTGCCCACCCCACCGTCGGTGAAGATCTCGAGCAGGAGCGCGTGCGGCACGCGGCCGTCGACCACGTGCGTAGACGCGACTCCGCCCTCGATCGCGCGCAGGCAGCAGTCCACCTTGGGGATCATCCCGCCCTTGATCGTTCCGGAGTCGATCTGCGCACGTGCCTGCAAGGGACTGAGACTCGGCAGGAGCTTTCCGTCGGCATCGAGCACCCCTTCGACGTCGGTCAACAGCATCAGCTTCTCGGCGCGGAGTGCGCTCGCGATGGCACCCGCGGCCAGGTCCGCGTTGACGTTGAAGGTCTGTCCATCGGCGTCGGTTCCGATCGGCGCCACGACGGGGATGAACCCGTTCTGCGTCATGGTCAGCAGCAGCTGCGGATCGACCGTCTCCGGCGTGCCGACCCTGCCCAGGTCCTGCCCGTCGATCGGCGGCAACTTTCGCACCTGCAGCAGGCCGCAGTCCTTGCCGGTGAGCCCGACCCCACGGCCACCGGCGCGCCCGATCAACTCGACGATCTCGGCGTTGACTCTGCCCCCGAGCACCATCTCGACGATCTCCATCGTCTCGTCGTCGGTGACGCGGAGCCCGTTCACGAACGTGCTCTCCTTGCCGACGCGGCCCAGCATCCGGCCGATCTGCGGACCCCCGCCATGGACGATCACCGGCCGGAGCCCGATGTAGCGCAGCAGCGTCACGTCGGTGGCGAAGCTGGCCTTGAGACCGTCGTCGACCATCGCCGCGCCGCCGTACTTGATGACGACCGTCTTCTCGTTGAACTCGCGGATGTAGGGCAGCGCCTCGACGAGGACTCGCGCCTTCTCGATCAGCCGTTCCATCGATCCCACCTCACGCTGCAGCCGGTCACAGCACGAACCGCGCAAGGTCCGAGTCGCCCGCGATGTCGTCGAGCCGCTCCCGCACGCGAGCGGCGTCGAAGACGACGTCCCGCGTCCCCATGTCCGGCGCCTCGAAGAGCACCTCGTCGAGCAGCTTCTCGAGCACCGTGTGGAGTCGGCGCGCGCCGATGTTCTCGGTCGAGCGGTTCACCTCGGTCGCGATCCGCGCGATCTCCGCGATCGCATCGGGCTTGAACTCGAGCCCGACTCCCTCGGTCGCCAGCAGCGCCTTGTACTGCTTCGTGAGGGCGTTGCGCGGCTCCTCCAGGATCCGCACGAAGTCGGCCTCGCCCAGACTGTCGAGTTCGACGCGGATCGGGAACCGCCCCTGCAGCTCGGGAATCAGGTCCGACGGCCGCGAAACGTGGAAGGCCCCCGCCCCGATGAAGAGAACGTGGTCGGTCCGCACCATGCCGTGCTTGGTCTGGACCGTACTGCCCTCGATGATCGGCAGCAGGTCGCGCTGCACGCCCTCGCGCGAGACGTCGACGCCGCGCGACTCCGAGCGCGCAATCTTGTCGATCTCGTCGATGAAGACCATTCCGGACTGCTCGACGCGCTCGATCGCCCGCTCGCGGACGACGTCCGCGTCGATCAGGCGCTGCGCCTCCTCGTCGGTCAGGATCTCGCGCGCCTGCGCCACGGTCGTGCGCCGCTGACGGGTCTTGCGGCCGCCGAGGCTACCCATCATGTCGCGCAGCGAGATGCCCATCTCCTCGACGCCCTGCGGACCCATGATCTCGAGCCTGGGGCCCGCCTTGTCCGAGGTCTCGATCTCGACCTCGCGCTCCTCGAACTCGCCGGCGCGCAGCTTCTCGCGCAGCCGCTCGCGCGTCGCGTCGCTGCCCTGCGGCTCGCCGGTACCGCCCGGCCGCGGGTAGAGCGCGTCGAGCAGGCGTTCCTCGGCGATGCGTTCGGCGCTCGCGCGCACCTTCCGCGTCTCTTCCTCGCGGACGAGCTTCATGCCGACTTCGGTCAGGTCGCGCACGATCGACTCCACGTCGCGGCCGACGTAGCCGACTTCGGTGAACTTGGAGGCTTCGACCTTGACGAAGGGGGCGTCCGCGAGGCGCGCGAGGCGGCGCGCGATCTCGGTCTTGCCGACGCCGGTCGGCCCGATCATCAGGATGTTCTTGGGATGGATCTCGTCGCGCAACTCGCCCTCGACCTGCTGCCGCCGCCAGCGGTTGCGCAAGGCGATCGCCACCGCCCGCTTCGCAGCGCCCTGCCCGACGATGTAGCGGTCCAGCTCGGAGACCACCTCGCGCGGCGTGAAGCCGCTCACTACTCCAGCTCCTCGATCGCGATCTCGGCGTTCGTGTAGAGGCAGATCTCGGCTGTGATTCCCATGGCGTGCTCCGCGACCTCGCGCGGAGAGAGCCCGGTATTGCGCACGAGAGCGCGCGCCGCGGCCAGCGCGTAGCCGGCACCCGAGCCGATCGCGGCCACGCCGTCGTCGGGCTCGATCACGTCACCCGTGCCGGACAGCACCAGCGTCTCGTGCGCGTCGGCGGCGATCAGCAGAGCCTCGAGGCGGCGCAGGTTCCGGTCCATGCGCCAGTCCTTCGCCAGCTCGACGGCGGAGCGGCGCAGCGCGCGGCCGAAACTCTCGAGCTTGGCCTCGAAACGCTCCGCCAACGCGAAGGCGTCCGCGGTGGACCCGGCGAAGCCGACCAGCACCTTGCCGCCGCAGAGCCGCTGCACCTTGCGGGCGCGCGTCTTCATCACCGTCTCGCCGAACGTCACCTGTCCGTCACCCGCCAGGACGACGTTGGAGTCGCGGCGCACCGCGAGAATGGTGGTTCCGTGCATCTGCAGCGAACTCATCGGCTTCGGGCCCGAGGGTGCGCCAAGCGGTAGATCCGCGCCAGCCGCTCGGGCGAGACCTGGGTGTAGCGCTGGGTCGTCGAGAGGCGCGCGTGGCCGAGCAGTTCCTGGATCGAGCGCAGGTCCACGTCCGCATCGAGCAGGTGCGTCGCGTACGAGTGCCGCAGCGTGTGCGGGCTGGCGCGCCGGCCGACGCCGAGCGCGAGCAGGCGCTGGCGCAGGATGCCGCGCACCCCCCGATCGCCCAGCCGCCCCCCCCGCGCGTTCAGGAAGAGCGGCTCGGCCAGCAGGCCCTCGGGCTCGCGCGTCTCCAGGTAGCCGCGGAGCGACTCGAGCGCCTGGCTCGGCACCGGGACGACTCGCTCCTTCTGGCCCTTGCCGACCACGCGCACCTCCTGCCGGTCGGGGTCCAGGTCCCGGACGCAGAGCGACACCGCCTCGCCGACCCGGAGCCCGGTCGAGTACAGGAAGTCGAACAGCGCGCGGTCGCGCAACTCCAGGACGGGGTCGCGGTGGCGCACCCGGCCCTCGACGAGGCGCTCGCAGTCCTCGGCCGAGAGCGGATCCGGCAGGCGCCGCTCGGGCTTGGGTCCCGGCAGTCCCTCGGTCGGGTCGGCGGCCATCGCACCCTCGCGCACGCGAAAGCGGAAGAACGCGCGTAGCGCGGCGAGCCGCCGGTTCCTCGTCGACGGGCGATGCGTGCGGTGGAATCCGGCCAGGTAGGAGCGCACGGCGAGCGGCTCGAGCCGGTCGAGCCCGCCCGCCCCGCGGCAGTCCTCGCTCCCGGCGAGCCGGCGCACCTCGCTCACGTAGGCACGCACCGTGTGGTCGGACAGGCCGCGCTCCCCGCGCAGGAAGCGCCGAAAGTCGTCGAGAGCACGCGAGTCGCCGCCCGTCATCTCCCCGGCCTCGCGTGCCGTCACGACGACTGCGGGCGCACGCGCTCCGCCCACTCTTCCAGGTCGCGGAGCGCCCGGTCGGCCATGCGCTCGTTGCGCTCGCGCTTCGGCACGCGGCGGCGCTCTCCGTCGAGCCTCGGAAAGAGCCCGAAGTTCACGTTCATGGGCTGGAAGCGCTTCGGACTCGCCTCGTGCAGGTGTGCGAGCAGAGCGCCCATCGCGGTGGTGCGCGGCGGCAACGGGGCCTCGCCGCCGCGCGAGCGCGCCGCGACGATCAGGCCGGCAAGCAGCCCGAGCGCAGCGGACTCGACGTAGCCCTCGACGCCCGCGATCTGGCCCGCAAAGTAGAGCCCGTCCCGCTCGCGGTGCTGGAGGCGCTCGTCGAGCAGCGCGGGCGAGCGGATGAACGTGTTGCGGTGCGCGGAACCGAACCGCGCGAAGACGGCGTTCTCGAGGCCGGGGAGCGTCCGCAGGATCCTGCGCTGCTCGCCGATGCGCATCTTCGTCTGGAAGCCGACCAGGTTGTACAGCGTGCCGTCCCGGTCCTCCTGCCGCAGCTGGACCACCGCGTGCGGCGGCCTCGAGCCGGGCTGCGGGTGCGCCTCGCGCAGACCGACGGGCTTCATCGGGCCGAAGGCCAGCGTCTCGCGGCCGCGTTCGGCCATCACCTCGATCGGCAGGCAGCCCTCGAAGTAGAGCTCCTTCTCGAACTCGTGCAGCGGAACGACCTCGGCGCGCGCGACCTCGTCGACGAACGCGTGGTACTGCTCGCGCGTCAGGGGGATGTTCAGGTAGTCCCCCTCCCCGTCCTGCCAGCGCGAAGCACGGAACATGCGGGAGCGGTCGAGGCTGTCGGCGTAGACGCTCGGCGAGATGGAGTCGTAGAAGTAGAGCGAGTCGCCGCAGAGCGGCTCGAGCGCCTTCGCCAGCGCGTCCGAGGTGAGCGGACCCGTCGCCACGATCACGAGCCCCTCGTCGGGGAGCCGGGTCACCTCCTGCCGCTCGAGCGTGATCAGGGGATCGGCCTCGATCCGCTCACTGACGTGACGAGCGAAGCGCTCGCGGTCCACCGCCAGGGCGTCGCCGGCCGGCACCGCGTGCTTGTCGGCGGCGTCGAGGACGAGCGATCCGAGCCGCCGCATCTCCTCGTGGAGCAGGCCCACCGCGTGGTGGGGCCGGTCGGAGCGCAGGCTGTTCGAGCAGACCAGTTCGGCCAGCCGATCGCCCTGGTGGGCCGGTGACGCGCGGACGGGCCGCATCTCGCAGAGCCGCACCGGCACGCCGCGCCGCGCCAACTGCCAGGCCGCCTCGCAACCCGCGAGGCCACCTCCGATCACGGTCACGGGCCAGGCCATGGAGCGGGGGAGGATAGCCCATCAACCGGCGCGCAGGACCCGGCTGCCGTGGCGGCTGGCCAGGCCCGACAGCTCCAGGTCGAGCAGCGCCGATGCCAGCGGGCCGGGCTGCAGTCCGAGCCGGTCCGCCAGCGCGTCGACCTCGGCGGGCCCGTCGGCCAGGGCCGCCCAGACGCGCGCGGCGTCGCCGCTCACGGAAGGGCGCGCGCGCAGCGCCGGCCCGGTGGGCCCGGTCTCCGGGGCGACCCGGTCGAGCAGGTCGCGCTCGTCCAGGATCACGCCGGCGCCGTCGCGCAGCAGCCGGTTCGAGCCGAGACACGACGCACTGTCGACCGGACCGGGAACCGCCAGCACGTCGCGGCCCTGGTCGAGCGCGTGGCGGACAGTCCACAGCGACCCGCTGCGCTCGCCGGCCTCGACTACCAGCACGTCGCGCGACAGGGCGCTGATCAGGCGGTTGCGCTCCGGAAAGCGGAACGCGGCGGGCGGGGTTCCCGGCCGATACTCCGACAGCCAGGCTCCGCCCGCGTCGAGCAGCCGGCGCGCCAGGCCTGCGTTCGCGCGGGGCGAGGGCCGGTCCAGACCCGAGGCCAGCACGGCCAGGGTCGGCCCGCCGCCTTCGAGCGCACCCTGGTGCGCCGCGGCGTCGATCCCGTAGGCCAGGCCGCTGACCACCGCGACACCGGCGCCGGCCGCGGCACGCGCCAGCCTCAGCGCCACGGCACGCCCCCGGGTGCTGGCGCGGCGCGCGCCGACGATCGCCAGACCGGGCCTCGCGGGCAGCGCCC
>JAFDDB010000072.1 GCA_019311115.1 Deltaproteobacteria bacterium | reverse complement strand
GCTCGACGACGTCACCACGACCGGCGCCACGCTCGCCGAGGCCCGGCGGGCGCTGGCGGCGCTGGGCCGGGGCCGGCCACGCGGGGTCCTGCGGGCGGCTCTCGCGGCCACCCCGCCGCATGCGCTATAACGCGGTTCCGCCCGTCTGCGGGCGCCTGCGATACCCCGCCCCCCAGCGATACCCGGAAGGAGACCCCCCTTGGCAGACGCCATCCGACTCAAGGAAGACCTGTCCCTGAAGCACCAGGCGAACCTCGGCGAGGACGTCGAAGAGATCGCGTTCGCGGCCGGCACCGAGTTGGAGGTGCTCCAGGAGTTCGAGACCGCCTGGCTCTGCAAGGACGACGACGGTCAGCTCTTCAACATCAAGAAGGAGCAGGCTGAGGAGGCGTGATCAGGCGCGAGAGCGTCTCGACGAGGCGCTCCGGGTCGATCGGCTTCTTGAACAGCACGCCCTCGAGTCCCTCCATCCGACTGCGCTTTATGATGTGGTCGCGGTCGTGATAGAAGGCCGTCATCAGCGCGACCGGGATGCCCGGAAAGCGCTTCCGCGCCGTCATGTAGAGCTCGTAGCCGTCCATGTCGGGCATCACGACGTCGGACAGCACCAGGTCGAACGGCTCCTGCTCCAGGCGACGCAAGGCCTCGATGCCGTCGCTGGCCTGGACCACCTGTGAGCCCTCCGCCGCCAGCGTCTCCGCGCAGGCGGTGCGCACGCCCTCGTCGTCGTCGACCACCAGGATGCGCCGTCCCGTCAGCGGACCCGCGGCCGCGCGCCCGCCGCGCGTCAGGTCGATCATGCGGGCGTCGCCCACGTACGTGGTGCTCGCGTACTGCTCCTGGCCGGCCATCTCGCTGAGCCGCTGCACGAGCTTCTCGATGCGGGCGATCTCGTCGCGAATCGCGCCGATGCGCGAGAGCTCCGCCTCCTGTCCGGCGACGCGCGCCTGCGACTCGACGAAGCGGTCGAGCATGGCGACCTGGAACGTGATCACCGCCAGCGGATTGTTGATCTCGTGCGACAGCCCGACGGCGATCTCGCCGAGCACGGCGAGCTGGTCCTTGCGGATGATTTCCGACAGGTCCTTCGCGAAGCCGATGGTGCCCTCTTCGTCGCCGGCGGCGTCGTAGAGGATGACGCCCGAGATCGCGACGGGAATCTCGTGCCCGTCCTTGGCAACGAACGTGGTGGGGAAGTTCACGACGCGGCCGGGCTCGCCCAGGGCGTCGGCGCGCATCGCGCGCATCACGCTCTTGGCCTCGTCGCGACTCGGGTAGAGGACGCTGACGTCGCGGCCGATGATCTCCTCGCGCGAGAAGCCCAGGTTCTCGGCGGCGCCGTCGTTGAAGAACGCGACCTTGCCGTGAACGTCAGTGGCCACGACGATGTCGGGAGAGACGTCGATCAGTCTCTCGTACGTCGCCCTCGGGAGAGCCATGCCTCCAGTCTAGCCCAGGCTTGGATCAGGCGGGCTCGAGACGGACGTGGCCGAGCGCGGCCCGGTCGGAGCGCTTCCAGACGGCCACCGCCAGGTGATTCTCTTCGTCCGGCCGGAGCACTCCCCAGGGCAGCACGAAGCGCTGCTGCGGCCCCCGCTCCGGCCAGTAGCGGCCGACCAGCCAGCCGTTCAGGTACAGGTTGGCCTTGCCGCGGCCCGGGTCGAAGACCGCCGCGATCGCGCCCTTCTGGGGATCGACCCCGTCCAGCCGGAAGGTGGTCTCGAAGAGCCCGACGCCGCGCGGCTCCTCGCTCCAACCGTGCGGCAACGCCACGTCGACCGGTGTCGTGCGCGCGACGCCCTCGAACGCCACCACCGGCGTCATTCCGCTCTCGCCGCGCAGCAGGCCGCCGCGGAAGCGCCACCCGATGCGGGTCGACCCGGTATCGAGCTTGACGATGCCGCGCGGGTTGCGCGAGTCGTCGGCAAAGCCCTTGTTGTGGCCCAAGCTCTCCACGGCGATCACCAGCACGTTGCGGCCCTCGTTCATGGCGACGCCGGCCAGCGGGATCCGCTGGGTTCGCGCACCGTCGGGGCCGACGCCGAGCGTGTTGCGGAACTGGTCGTCCGCACCGACGCGTATGCCGTTGATCCACGCGGCCCAGCAGTGGCGGGCGTCGAGGAGTAGCCGGTCGAGCGGCCCGTGGAAGGTTCCCCGGTACCAGATGAAGCCGTAGTGCACGCCGAGGTCGTCGATGTCCATGGCCCCGAGGCGCAGGTTGGCGTCGGGGACCTCGGACCAGGCCGAGTCGTCGAAGGACGGATCCAGCTGCGGGCTCGAGCCCGAGAAGGACCAGCGTTCGAGCGCGGGCAGCGGCCCGATCTCGGGCACGCGCGGCTCGGTCCAGTCGGGCGGGCGCGGGCTCACCGCTTCGAGCACCTGCCCTTCGCCGTAGACGCGGATCTGCGTCTCCCAGGGCGCCAACTCGGAGCGCTCGGCCTCGGGCGTGGGGACCTGCACCGGAGTCTGGCTGGCGTTGCGCAGGAAGACGTAGCGGCGCTTGGGTCCCTGCCGCGTGACCACGTGCTCGCCACACCAGGCCGGAACGTCTTCGACCTCGGTGCAGGCCAGGTCCTCTTCGAACGGCTGCAGGAACTCGTTCAGGCTCCGCACCGCCTCGTAGCGCGCGCCGACCCGCCCCGCCTCGGAGATCGGCGCGCCGTAGTCGTAGGACGAGTACACGTCGGGGCTGCCCATGTATCCCCACGTGACCCCGCCGCAGAAGACGTAGTAGTTCCAGAGCGTGGCGCGCGCTGCGAGCGCGGCCTTGGTGGCGTTGTCGATGCCGTCGCTGCCGAGCTGCTCGCGGATGCGGCCGTACCCGGCGCCGCCCCAACCGTCGTACCAGCCACCTTGCAGCTCGGGATAGAAGCCCGGGTTGTCCCGCCGGTGCGCGTCGAGACCGGCCTCGTCCCGCCGGAACGAGTCGAAGGTCGAGGGGTTCGCGCGCCAATCGCGCGTGAAGTCGGTGACCGGGTAGCGGTCGAGCGCGAGTATGTCGACGTCCATCTGGCGGCCGCGGGTCGGGCTCAGGTCGTTGTGGAAGATCGGCACGCCGACTCCCAGCTCGCGGACCTTGTCGTAGAGCTCGCGCATGTAGGGACTCGCCTGCCCGCGCTGCCGGTCGTCGATGCCCTGCGTGTCGGCGGTGCGCAGCAGCCGGCGCATCCAGCGGCTGCGAATCACCGCCCCGAGTCGGCGCGTACCGAACCAGCGCACCAGCAGGTCCATCAGGTCGTGCGGCACGTTGGAGAGCGGTGCGGGCAGCGTGTACTCGTTCTCGATCTGCACGAGGATCAGGTTGGAGCGCCCGGCGAACGTCGGCACGACCCGCGAGAACCACTCGTGCGTCGCCTGCATGAAGTCGCGCGAGTAGGCGAAGCCGAGCTCGGAGCGGCAGCGCGACAGCACCTTTCCGTTCGAGATCAGCCAGGCCGGGAGCCCGCCCATGTCGATCTCGGCACAGATGTACGGCCCGGGACGCGCGATCAGGTACATGCCGGCTTCTTCGATCAAGTCGTGCAGCCGGTCCAGGTCGCGGACTCCGCTGAAGTCGTACTCGCCGGGAAGCTCCGAGTGGTAGTTCCAGGGGTAGTACAGGTCTACGGCGTTGAGCCCCGCCTGCTTCATCTTGGCGATGCGGTCCCGCCAGAGCGACGCGTCCGGCAGGCGGAAGTAGTGCAGCGATCCCGACCGGACCAGGATCCGCGCGCCGTCCAGCTTCAGGCTGTAGCGATCGAACTCGACCTGCACACTCCCCCCTGGGTGCGGGGCCGACCCGGCCCGCGCGCTACTCGTTTTCGGCCAGCCAGCGCTCCGCGTCGAGCGCGGCCATGCAGCCGCTGCCCGCCGCCGTGACGGCCTGCCGGTAAACACGATCCATGACGTCGCCGCACGCGAACACGCCCTCGACCTTCGTGCGCGTCGACCCCTCTTCGACCTTCAGGTAGCCCGTGTCGTCCGCCTCGAGCCACGGCGCGAACAGCTCGCTGTTCGGCGTGTGGCCGATGGCGATGAAGAGCGCGCCGAGCGCCAGCTCCGAGGTCGCGTCCGTGTTCACGTTGCGCAACCGCACGCCCGTCACCTGGTCGTCGCCGAGCACCTCTTCGACGATGCTGTCCCAGACGAGCTCGATCTTCTCGTGCGCGAGTGCCCGGTCCGTCATGATGCGGCTGGCACGGAGCTGGTCGCGGCGGTGGATCACGTGCACCTTCGACGCGAAGCGCGTCAGGAAGAGCGCCTCTTCGATGGCCGTGTCGCCGCCGCCGACGACGCCGATGTCGACGCCGCGGAACAGCGCCCCGTCGCAGGTCGCACACGCCGACACGCCGCGGTTCATCAGGCGCTGCTCGGACTCGAGGCCGAGCCAGCGAGCGGACGCGCCCGTCGCCACGATGACCGAATCGGCCAGGAAGCTGTGCGACTCGCTGGCGACACGGAACGGCCGCGACGACAGGTCGATCTGCGTGGCGTCCTCCATCAGCACGCGAGCGCCGAAGCGTTGCGCCTGCTTCTGGAACAGCTCCATCATCTCCGGGCCGCTGATGCCGTCGGGGAAGCCGGGATAGTTCTCGACGTCGGTCGTCAGCATGAGCTGTCCGCCGAAGGCCAGGCCCGCCATCACGACGGGCTCGATCTCGGCGCGTGCCGCGTAGATGGCGGCGGTGTAGCCCGCGGGGCCGCTGCCCACGATCACCAGCTTCACGCGCTCGACCTCGGCGGCGCGGGTCTCCCCGCGGCCGAGCAGCGCGTCGAGCTTTCCCTCGCGCTCGAGCGCCGCCAGGTCGTCGAAGCCGCCCACGTGGACGTCGCCGATCCAGATCTGCGGGACCGTGCGGCGCTCGCTGCGCTCGATCATCTCGTCCCGCGCGCCCGCGACCTCTTCGATGTTGATCTCGTCCCACGACTGGTCCTTGGCGCGAAGCAGATCCTTGGCCCGGTCGCAGTACGGGCAGACGTTCTTGGTGTAGAGCAGGATGCGGGGCACGACGTCGAGTCTAGCGCGCCCATCGGGGACGGGCGGACAGGCGGGCTCGGAGGAGGGTCGAGCGGCGCCTCACTCCATGGCGCCGATCTCGCGCACCTCGTAGGTCCGCGTGCCCGCGGGAACGGCCACCGCGACCTCTTCGTCGACCTGCTTTCCGATCAGCGCCCGGCCCACCGGACTCGTGACCGAGAGCAGTCCCTGCGCGACGTCGGCCTCGTGCTCGCCGACCAGCGTGTAGACGATCTCCTCGCCGGAAGCCACGTCCTCCAGGACCACCCGCGTGCCGAAGCGCACCCGGTCGAGCGGCATGGAGGAGATGTCCACCACGTCCGCCCGGGCCAGCCTGTCCTCGAAGGCGCTGATCCGGGCCTCGATGTGGCCCTGCTTGTCCTTGGCGGCGTCGTACTCGGCGTTCTCGGACAGGTCGCCGTGCTCCCGGGCCAGGCGGATCGCCTCGACTGCGGCCGGGCGCTCCTGGCTCTTCAGGCGCTTCAGTTCGTCCTTCAGCGCCTGGTAACCGCGCTGCGTCATCGGGTTTCGCTGACTCACTCGGCTCCGCGCCTGCCTGTCCGGCTGGAGGCCGGAAGCGGCAGGAGGTCGCCAGATTAGAGAAGGGGCCAGAGCCCCGCAATCACGGCCGACCCGGTCAGATTGAAGATCCGCAGAGCTTCCCCGTCTCAGGGTCCAGAGGAATCTGACCCGACAGCCAGGCGAGCCCTCCGCCCCACGGGACCCGGGGCTTCGGGTGTGTGGATGTAGTCCATCCCGGATCCTCGCTGCTAGACTGCCGTGCCCTCCGCCACCCGCCACCTGTCTGTCATCCTGAGGCAGAGGGGTCGCTGGGCAGAAGGTTCGGATCGTTCAGTTCGTTCAGGCTCATAGTTCGTTCAGGCTTAGGAGAGGAAGCAGTGTACGGGAAACTCCCCCATCTACTCAGCGTGCTCGCGCTCTGCGCCGGGCTCGGTGCAATTTCCGGCTGCGGCCCTTCGAAGCCCGCGCGCGACACCTTCGTCGACAAGGACTACCCAGTGCCGGCGCTGCGTTTCGCGGGCGTCGACCTGCTGTACGCCGTGCGCCGTCTCGCCGCCGAGGCGGGCGTCGTCACCGTGGTCGACGAGCTGCGCCGTACCGGACAGCGCGGCGAGGACCTGCGTACGCAGCGTCTCGACATCGACCTGCCGGCCGGCGACCTGCGGTCCGCCCTCGAGGCGCTCTACGAGGCGGCGCCGCACTTCGACTACCACGTCGCGGACGGGACGATGCTGGTGCGCAGCCGACGCGTGCTCGCCGAGCACACGGCGCTCGACATCCGCGATCTGCCCGCCAGCAAGGTGACCGTCGACTTCCGCGGCCTCGTCACGCACATCATGTCGGAGCGTCCACGGACCTACCTGCGCATAGGGAACATCGTCGGCATGCCCGTCCGCCTGAAGGTCGATCTCGACATTGCAGAGGGCTCCTCGGTACTCGACGTATTCGTCCAGTTCGCGACCCGCACGAAGACCGGCATGCTGATCCGCCGCGCAGGCTACCGCGTCACCGAGGAGGAGAAGGAGGCGGGCCCGATCCTGATCGCGGCGACGACCGTCGAGATGATTCCGGCGCTCACGAACGCCGCGCCGGTGACGCGCTTGAAGAACGAACGGGGCATCGTCGCCGGACTGGCCGACATGGAGAGGCGCGGCGGAAAGCCGATCCTGGTCCGTGACCGTTCCCTGCTGAGCGACAGCCGCGGCGCGCTCAACTTCACGCACGGCAAGGACTCCCCGAAGCGTCCGGTCGCCGACGTGCTCAACTCGATCGGCAGCGGAAAGGGCGGGCGCCGCGACAAGTTCTCGTGGACCGAGGACGAGCAGTTCATCCGCATCGACTCGACGGCCTTCCAGGACTTCCCCACGGGGCGCGTCCTGCTGGGCGAGGAACTCCAGGCCACGAAGTTCCAGGGAACGCTCTCGGAACTCGTGCGCTTCGTGAACGACAGCCGAAAGAACCCGTCGAGCAAGCTCGTGATGGGCGGCGAGATCCTCGACAGCGCGCCCGAGGCCACGATCGACATCCCCGACGGCATGACCGTCGAGGAAGCCCTCGACGCGCACTCCCTCAGCACCGGCGAAGGCTGGGTCTACGTGGTCCATGACCGCCGCTACCCGCACCAGACCGTGGACCCGGGAGGCTGGTCCGGGGCCTACGTGTCCCGCCTGCAGGACTGGGACGCCAAGCCGCGGGTCAAACGGTAGGCGTCCCGCCGGTCGGGTGGTAGGCGTCCCGCCGGTCAGGGTGGCGGGCGTCCCGCCGGACGCCTCTAGTCGACCCGCTCCTCCAGGATCCGGATGATGTACCCGATGATCAGGAGGTTCGGCAGACGGCTGCGAACCGCATCGCTGTCGTCGTCACCGAAGACGTCGTCTGCGAACTCGTTCGCGTAGCTCGAGAAGAACTCGAGCAGCTCCAAGCTCACGTTGCGCGCGAGCATCGTGTTGATCTGCGCGGGCTCGAGCGTGCCCCACAGCTCCGTGAACTCGATCGCGAGGTCGCGGGCCGTCAGTGGTTGCCTCTCGGACATCGGTTCTCCTTGCGACCGCGTGCGAGTTCGCAGCGGGTGCGAAGTCGGGCGTCAACCGACGGGCGCGCAGGTTCGGTTCGGGGCGATCATGCCAGCGCGACGGAGCCGGAGTCAACGCGCTTCGTCACATCATATCGGTATAACTGCCTACGCCAGCGTCGGTTCCGGGGGGCAGCTCTCGTGCAAGAACGCACGGAGTGCATCGATTGCCAAGACGGTTTACACGTCTTTGCGCGGGTTCTCTTCGTCGTGCTTCGAGCCCCGAACGAGCACTCTCTCGTCGACGAAGATCGGCGCCGAAAAGCGCAACGCGACGGCAATTGCGTCGCTCGGCCGCGCGTCGACCTCGATCTTTCGCCCGTCGACGAGCAACTCCATGACTGCGTAGTAGATCGAGTCACGCAGTTCGGTGACGATGACGCGCTGGAGTTCCCCGCCCAGCTCTTCGATCATGTCGTGCATCAGGTCGTGCGGATTCGGGCGCGGGACCTCGACGCCTTCGAGACCCAGCGCGATCGAGCGCGCCTCGTAGACTCCGATCCAGATCGGCAGCTCGCGCTGCAAGCCGTCGCTCTCGCGCAGGATGACGACGGGGGCCCGGGTCGCCGGGTCCAGCGCCACTCGTGAGACTTCTACGGAGCGCAGGTCGCGCGTGTCGGACTCGCCGAGCAGGCAGCCGGCCAGCAGGACGGAAACGGCGAGAACGCGGCGGGCTTCGGGGAGCGGGCATACCGGCATGCTGCGGCGCCTCCGCGGCCAGCCTACCACGGTCTGGCCGTCAGGCCCCGGCGGCGGCTACCCTTCCGCGCATGCCGAGGGGGGAAGCGATCACGGCGCTCGTGCTCGGCGCGGTCACGCGCGATGTCGTGCGCGCAGCGTCGGGTGAGGAGCGGGAGAGACCGGGCGGCGTCGCTACGTGGGCCGGGACGGCCTTGGCGCGCCTGGGTGCGCGCGTGCGGATCGTCACGCGGCTGCGTCCGGCCGACTACGACGCGCTGTTGGGCCCGCTTCGCGCCGAGGGCGCGGAGATCCGTGCGCTTCCGAGCCGGCACACCACCACCTACGCGCTCGACTACTCCGGCGACTCGGACGTGCACGAGCTGCGCGCTACGTCGGATCCGATCGGCGCCGGCGACGTGCCCGAGTCGTGGCGCGACGCCGACCTGATCCACCTGGGGCCCCTGCACCAGCGCGACGTCGACCCTTCCGCGCTCGAGAGCCTGCGCGGCTTCGCGGGTCTCGACGTGCAGGGGCTGGTGCGCGAGCCGGGAGACCGCGAAGCGCTTCCGGCGCTGCTGGCTCGTGCCGACGTCGTTCAGGTCAGCGAAGAGGAGTTGCCGGCTCTGGTCGGCGACGAACCGCTCGAGCGGTTCGCCCGCCGGTTCGCGCTGTCCGAGGTGCTGGTCACGCACGGAGCTCGCGGGGTCACGGTGCTGACGCCCGAGGCGCGCCGCGAGCTGCCCGCCGCGCCGAGCTCGGGACGCCACCGCATCGGCGCGGGTGACGTCTTCCTGGCCTGCTACCTGCTCCAGCGCGTGCACCGGGCCGATCCCGTGACCGCGGCTTCCTGGGCCGCGCGGGCCTGCGCCGAGAAGGTGGACCGCGGCCAGATCCCGAAGGGCTTCGATCCCGACCGGGGGAGCGGCGCAGAGTGATGCGCACGCGCTGCGCGTGGAAGCGGGCGGCGTCGGCTCTCGTCGCATCCGCGCTTTGCTCCTGCATCAGCGGCGCGATCACCACGACGACCCTGCCCGAGTCGCGCGAGGGGCCGATCCCGGCGCGGTTCCAGGGAAGCGAGCCCCCGGTGCTCGACGCGACAGACGTCCCCGGCCTGATGAAGGCGTCCGGGCTCGGGCCGAACGTCTACTACCACGATCCCGCCGACCTCTGGTACCGCCGCGCGTACCGCCGCTGGTACCAGGCGTTCCGCTGGGACGGCAACTGGTTCATCCTGTCCGGGACGCCGGCCGTCCTGGTCGGGCGCGAGATCGAGAAGGTAGAGCTCCCGGATCTGGAGGACCTGCCTCCTCTACCCGACGTCGAGGACGTGGACGACCTGCCCGACCGGCCCGAAGACGAAGAGCCCGAAGGCTTCGAGCCCCCCTAGCAGCCCTGGAACCGTCAGGAGGCGGCTTCGGTGATCTCGATCATGCGCTCGAGAGCGCGGCGCGCGCTCTGCGCGGTCTCGGCTCGCGCGTCGGCGTCGAGACGGTCACGGTAGCCGGTGATCTCGTCGACGACGTCGCCCGCCAGGACGCGGTTGATGTCGGGCGCCTTCCCCTGGCGCAGCAGGTCGAGCATCGCCACCAGGTGGGGCGGGTCGTTGCGCGACATGGTCGCGCAACCGCAACCCGCCGCCTCGTTGCCGGGCATGTCGGCCAGGTGCACGACGTCGATGCCGCGCAGGACCGCCTGCTCCTTCAGGTTGCGCACGAAGTGGCCCTCGGTCCCCACGGCGAAGCGGCTTCCCGCCGGCGCCTGCATGACGTGGTTCCACAGGTAGCGGGTCGATCCCGCACCATCGGCCATCGCGACGGTCTCGCGCGGCGACTCGGGATGGACCACCACGCTGTAGCCGCGCTCTCGCCAGTACGTGACGTGCTCGGGCCGGAACACGGTGTGGACACCACAGAACGAGCCCCAGAGGATCAGCTCGGCGCGGTCGAGCAACGCCTGCTCGCTCTCTGACAGCGACGCCACGTCGGCACCGTCGTGCCCCGCCGGGAGCAGGTACGTGACCTCTTCGCCGATGCCGACCTGCGCGGCGACGTTGCGTCCGAGGTGCTCGTCGGGCACGAAGAACACCCGCCGCCCCTGGGCACGGGCCCAACGCATGATCGCGCCCGCGTTCGAGCTGGTGCAGACGGCGCCGCCCGTGCGGCCCGCCAGCGCCTTCACGCGGCCCGACGTGTTCATGTACGCGACGACCATCAGGTCGTCGCCGTAGCGCTCGTGCAGCGCGTCGAAGGCCGGCTCGACCATGAAGGCCTTGGCCATCATCTCCATCGTGCAGCCCGAGCGCGGGTTGGTGATGTAGACCTGCTGGTCGGGTGCGGCGAGCAGCGCGATGGCCTCGGCCATGAAGTGCACCGCCGACTCGACGAAGATCTTCTTCTCGGGGTGGAGAACCGCTTCGCGCGCCAGCTGGTACGAGTCGGCGACCGTGCCGCCGTAGCGCTCGACCAGCTTCACGATCTCGCCACCCATGTAGTAGTGCGCGAGCAGCGTCAGCTCGGGACCGATCTCGTCGATCGCGCGCTCGAGGTAGCCGTCCATCCAGGGCAGAACCGACGCGGCCATGCGGTCGGGCAGCGCCAGGTACTCCTCGGCGTACGGCTGGAACTCGGGCTGGTAGGAGTCGAGCGGCAGGTCCGTCTGGCAGATCGGGATGTCGGGGCGGATCAGGATCCCGCTGGGGTGGGGGGAGGCCATGCGGAGAGCCTATCTGAAACGCCCCCGGAACGCCTCAGATCGTGCCCTTGCGCGTGATCGACTCGATGGTGAACGGAGCCGGCGATTCGAGCGGCTCGGATCGCACCGGGCACTCCTTCTGGGCACAGCCCGAGCAGTGCAGCGGGAGGCACGGATCGACGTGCACGACGACGTCGCCCCGCTCGCCGAGCAGGTCGAGGAGGGTGCGCTCGACCTCGTCGGCATGCACGTGTCCCTGCTCCATCGTCAAGTAGCGCGGCACGACCAGGTGCAGGTCCACGTGGCGGATCGCGCCCGACGACCAGGCGCGGAGCTGGTGGACCTCGCTCCACTCGTCGCGCCGCACGCGGTCCAGCTTGCTGGCGATGCTGGCCAGCAGGTCGAAGTCGGCCTCGTCGAGCAGCCCGCGCAGGGCGCCGCGCAACACGCGCCAGGCCGCCCACACCACGTTCACCGCCACCAGCAGCCCGGCCACGGGATCGATCCAGGCGTAGCCCGTCAGCGTGACGAGGCCGAGCGCCAGGATCCCGCCCGCCGTGGTGATCGTGTCGGTCAACACGTGCACGGCATCGGCGCGCAGCGCCTCGGAGGACTCGGCGCGCGCGACGCGGAGCAGGTAGAGGCCGAGCAACCCGTTCGCGACGCCGGTCCCGCCCGCGAGCGCCATGCCCACACCGAGGCGCTGGAGGTCGGGTCCGATCATGAGCTGGTACACGGCCTGCGCGACGATCACCGACGCGGCGATCAGGATGAGGCTGCCCTCGAACATGGCCGAGAGGGGCTCGGCCTTGCCGTGCCCGTACGGGTGGTCGGCGTCGGCGGGCCGGCGCGCGACGACCAGGCTGTAGGTCAGCAGCGCACCCGCGATCACGTTGACGATCGACTCCGACGCGTCCGCGAGCAGCGCGGTCGAGCCGGTCAGGAAGAAGGCCACGAACTTCACGGCCATGATGGCGGAACCCGCCCCGAGCGAGATCACGCCTGCACGGACCGCGCGCCCCGCGAACGGCTCGACTGTGCCCGTCGCCATGCCCAGACCATAGCTTGCGGGGTCCGCACTTCGCCGCCTCGGCCCGGCGCCGCACTTTCCCGCGCGGCGCCGATCGGCAACCTTCGGCGCACGGCTCTTCTGGCCGGGGGAGACTCCCATGGCGGCTCGCGATCCCGGGCGACGGATCTGCTTTCACGGGGCGGTGCTCATCCTGTTGGGACTGCTGACCGGCGCGCTGATTCCCATTGCGGCGAACCCGCGCATGGGTCTCTCCGCCCACCTGGCGGGCGTCCAGAACGGGATCCTGCTGCTCGCGCTCGGAGCCTGCTGGCCACACCTGCGGCTTGGACCGAGATCCCGCGCGGCCTGCTCGCACCTGGCGACCGGCTCGCTCTACGTGCTCTGGTTCGCGACGCTGCTCGCCGCGGTGATCGGCACCAGCCAGGCAACCCCCATCGCCGGAGCCGGCCACGAGGGCGCGATCTGGCAGGAGATCCTGGTGACCACCCTCTTCGGCGCGGGCTCGATCGCGGCGTTGGGCGGGTTCCTGCTGGTCGTGCTGGGGCTCCGCGGCAGAGCGCAGCCTGAGCTGATGCGGGACGCGTAGCGGATCCGCCCGCACACCGGCGGGTGTCACGCGCCGTGCTAGGCTGGGCGCATGGGTGAAACGGACGCGCGCCCACCGGTCTGGATCGGCCACGTGACCATGGGAACCTGCCGCTTGGCGGAGTCCTACGAGTTCATGCAGCAACTCGGTCTCCGCGCGATCGAGCGCGGCGACGCGGTGGGGATCCTGGAGCTTCGAGGCGGGACCCACCTGGTGCTGCTGCCTTCGGACGGCCCGGCGGCGGGGCCCGCTCCGTTCGACCTGATGGTCGAGGACGTGAACGCGACCCACGCTCGGCTCTCCGAGTCGGGCCTCGCTCCGTCCGCGATCCGGAAGACCGACTTCCACGACTCGTTCACGGTGCGCGACCCGTCCGGACTCGACGTGACGATCAACTCGTCACACGTGTCGGACCTTCCCGTCTAGCGTGGCCACGCCGTCCGCCGGGTGCGCGGGCTACCTGGACCCGGACTCGACCCAGACACTGCGCGAAGCGCTCGATGAGTACTACGCGCGCAATTCGGGCCTGGTCGACCCCGCCGGACTTCCCACCGAGGTGGCCGAGGCGTTCCGCCGGCACGACGCGGGCCACGTGGTGTTCGGCTGCGACACGTCACTGCGCGGCGAGTCGTTGATCGACACCTGGACGATATTCGGCAGCACGGCCGGACTGCGCGGCTACCTCGAGTACTTCCGCTACCCGCAGGTCAACCAGATCTTCTCGGACGCCGGGTTCGCGAAGATCGCCGCGGGCTCGCTGCGCGCGCTGCCCGACATGCTGCGGGTGTTCGCCCGGAGCCGGCGCTTGCGGGCGAAGTGGCCTTGGGACGGCTACGAGGATCGGCTCGACCGGCCGCTGCGGGACCTGCGGCGCGAGTTCGACATCCGAATCGTCTGAGGATGAGCGAGCCCGAGGCGCAGATCATCGCGATCGGCGGCGGGGGTTTCTCCGAGGGGAACTCGCTGGCGCTCGACGCCTGGGTGCTGGGCCGCGCACGCCGCGACTCGCCGCGCGTGGCCTTCGTGGGCACGGCGAGCGGGGACGCGCAGACCTACCTGGACAAGTTCTACGCGGCTTTCGAGAAGCTCGGCGCCGTGCCCGCGCACCTGCCGTTCTTCCGGCGCACCCCCGACCTGCGCAGCTTCGTGGTGGAGCAGGACGTGATCTACGTGGGCGGCGGCAACTCGCGCAGCATGCTGGCGGTGTGGCGCGAGTGGGGTCTTCCGGAGCTTCTGCGCGAGGCCGCGCGGGGCGGGACGGTGCTGGCCGGCATCAGCGCGGGCGCCATCTGCTGGTTCGAGCAGGGCGTGACGGACTCCGGCGCCGCCGGCTTGGAGTCGGTCGACTGCCTGGGACTGCTGCCGGGAAGCTGCTGTCCACACTACGACGGCGAGGCGGAGCGGCGTCCACGCTACCACGCGATGCTCGCAGAGGGCAGGATCGCGCCCGGCATCGCCATCGACGACGAGGCCGCGGTGCACTTTCAGGGCGGCCGCGCGCGCCACGTCTTGTCGGCGAAGAGCGGCGCCAGCGCGTACCGGATGCAGACCACCGGCGGCGAGGTGTCCGAGGGCCGCGTCGACGCCGAGCACCTCGATGTCTCGCAGCTCGACCCGGGCACCTAGCGTCGGGCGGAAGGTGGTCAGCTCGACGAGCGGCGCTTCTCGTAGTAGTCGCGCAGCACGCCGAAGGCCTGCTTGCGCTCGCCGGTCTCGGACACCAGTCCCTTGCGGTTCCAGTGGTCCTGCACGCCGGGCAGCAGCCGCATCGGCGCGCGGAAGTCCTTGAGGATCCACGGCGAGATGCCGCGCCAGTTCGGCGCGTTCTCGAGCATGAGCAGCTGCTGCCGATAGACGCGCGCCTGGTACTCCTCGGTCCAGACCTCGTCGTCGGCGCCGTGCAGCCCCTGCTTGGCCCCCGCGCCGCACTCGCTGACGATCAGCGGCTTGCCCGACGGCACCTCGATGCGGATTCGCGGCATGGCCTCGAGCACGGCGTTGCGGACGTCTCCCTCTGGAATGTCGAGGCGGCGCACCAGGATGGCCGAGTAGTACCAGCCCAGGTACTCGTTCCAGCCGACCACGTCGATATGCTCGGCGATCGGGTCGTCGAGCACGAGCACCGACGGCTCGGCGTCGCGACCCTCCGCGCTCGCTTCGGCGATTGCGCGCAGCTGCCTCAGCAGCTCGCCGACGTTGCCGAAGAGCGCGCTCGTCAGCAGCCGCGTCGGGTCGAGCTCACGCGCGTGGCGGGCCAGCTCGGACAGGAACGCGGTGCGCTCCGGCGTGTTCGGCGTCTCGTTCGACAGCGACCAGAGCACGACCGACGCCCGGTTCCGGTCGCGGCCGATCAGCTCGCCGATCTGCTGACGGGCGAGCTCGAGCGTGTCCTCGTTCTCCCAGGCGATTCCCCAGTAGAGAGGGATCTCCTCCCAGAGCAGCAGTCCCATTCGATCGGCAGCGCGCGCCATGTGCTCGTCGTGCGGGTAGTGCGCGAGCCGCACGAAGTTCGCGCCGAGCTCGCGCGCCAGGCCGAGCGTCGCCTCGGCGTCCTCGGGACCGAACGCGCGGCCAGGGTGCAGCAGCGACTCCTCGTGGGCGCTGATCCCCCGCAGGAAGATGGGCTCGCCGTTCAGCAGGATGTCGCTGCCGCGGACCTCGATGCTGCGAAAGCCGACCTCGTCGCGCACGCGATCCTGCCCCGCCTGCAGCTCGACGCCGTAGAGCCGCGGCTGCTCCGGGCTCCAGCGCTCCGGATCGGAATCGATCGAGAAGCGCGCGAACCCCGTGGCGTCGGTCTCGACGCTGACCCGCGCATCCAGCTCCGGCACGCCGACGCTCACCGGCCCGCTCGCGTCCGGCCCGTCGAGCCGCACCCAGCCTTCCAGACCGGCCGCGGCGTCGGACAGGTGCAGCGCGTACTCCGAGATGAAGGTCCCGGGAAGCTCCACGAGAAGCACGTCCCGCGTGAGTCCGCCGTAGTGCATCCAGTCGGTGATGCGCGTCGGCACGTCGTCGTCGCCGTGGCGGTTGTCCACCTTGACCACGACGGATGAACGCCCATCGCGGAGCTGGGCGGTGATCTCGCAGCAGAACGGCGTGTAGCCGCCGACGTGCTCGCCGACCTGCTCGCCATTGACCCAGACCCGCGCGCGGTAGTTGGCCGCCCCGAAGTACAGGAAGTGGCGCTTCCCCTTCACCGGCGCGCGCTCGAACTCGCGCCGGTACCAGACGACGCCCTCGTAGAAGAACAGGCGCTCGTCCTGCGTGTTCCAGTCGCCGGGGACGGACAGCGAGTCGGCTTCGTCGAAGCCGTACTCGATCAGCTCGCCCGGACTCTCGCGCCGCCGGTCCTCCTGCACGCGCGACGTCGCCTCGCCGCGGTCGTAGGGGTCGATCAGGTACTTCCAATCGCCCTCGAGCGACTCGAAGCTGCGCGCGTACACGTTCGCGATGCGAAGATCCATGCGCCGCATTCTACCAGCTGTCCGGCCGCGCGCGGCGCCGCCCCTGCTAGACTCGGACCGTGTTCGTCCGCAAGCGCGCGCTCGACCCGATCGACTTCGGTGGCCTTCGCATCTTCGACTACACGGCGGAGCTCGGCAGCGGCGCGTCGCTGGCGGGCATCGAGGTGCCGGCCGGCGCCGCGCACGCGCTGTCGTGGTCGACGCGATCCGACAAGTACTACCTGGTCACGGCGGGCTCCGTGCGCTTCACCGTCGACGGCGAGACCGCAGACCTCGAAGCGGGGGACTTCTGTCACGTGCGCTGCGGCCAGCGCTTCCGCTACTCGAACCCGTCGAACGCTCCCGCCGCGATCGTGCTGGTACACGAGCCGGCCTTCGAGCTGGCGGCGGAGCGCTTCGAAGACGAGTAGGGACCTCGCCCATGATCGTCCTGCTGAACGGCGCTTTCGGGATCGGCAAGACGACCGTCGCCCGGGGGCTCCGAGCACGGATGCCAGGTAGCGGCATCTTCGACCCCGAGATGATCGGCTTCGTGCTGCGGCGCCTGCCTGGCGTGCGCGTGAACGACTACCAGGACCTGGCAGCGTGGCGGCTCCTGACCGTTGCCGGAGCGCGCGCGTGCCGCTAGCTCCGCGATCCGGTGATTGTCCCGATGGCGTTCTCGAACGCCGACTAGCTGGACGAGATCCGCCGCGAACTGCGCCGCGCCGACCCACAGGTCCTGCACTTCTGCCTGACGGCTCCCGTCGAGGTGGTGCAGGCCCGGCTCGCGGCGCGTGGTGCCGACCCGTCCGAACCCGACGGTGCGTGGCAGTACCGGCGGGCGGCGGAGTGCTGTGCCGCTCACGAGGCCGCACACTTCGCGACTCACATCCCGACGGGGAGTCGTGGCGTCGGACGAGTGATAGACGACCTCGTCGAGGAGATCGAGCGTCAGCGCGAGATCTGGTCGTAGTCCGCGAAGACGGGCCTGCGCGTCTACCACCAGTAGCGCGTGGTCGTCCCCGACCAGTTGTTCGTGATCACACCCGCTTCGTTCTTGTACCAGCTCTTGCCGGTCTTGGCCCACGCGGTTCGCTCGAGCTCGCCGCGCAGCTTGTTGTTGAAACGGGTCATGGCTTCGGATCTCAGGTCCAGGTACTTGAGACGGCGAGCGCGAATCGCCTCGACGCACTGGACGATGTAGCCCGTCTGGCACTCGATC
>JAFDDB010000071.1 GCA_019311115.1 Deltaproteobacteria bacterium | reverse complement strand
GGTCGATCATCGCCCCTATCAGGAATACTACACAGACCAAACCCGCGATTTCGTGGCTCGGAGGGATCGTGGCCTGATTCGCTCATTTGGCTACACGTTCCGATAGACACATACCTTGCGCCCCGCTTCCCGGCCGCCTGGAGGTTCGATGACGTACCGGCTGTTCAGCTGGGAGCTCAGTTACTTCTCCGGCAAGGTGCGGGCATACCTTCGCTACAAGGAACGTATGGGAGACCTGGGCGAGGGCTTCGAGGATGTTCTCGCCACGCCCGAACTGGTGGTGGGTCTGCTGACCCCGGCCACGGGGTCTGGCGCCGTTCCCCAGATCCGGACCAGCGACGGCACGTGGGTCCAGGATTCGAGTGACATCATCGACTTCATCGAGGCGCGCCACGACCAGGCACCGGTGATTCCGAGTACCGCAGACGCGCCGCGCCAGGCGCTGGCGTCCTATCTCGTCGAGCTTCTGGCGGACGAGTGGCTGGTGGTGCCGGGCTTCTGGGAACGCTGGCACTACAGCCTGCCTGACGTCGAGCCGAACCACGTCGACTACAACGCCATGCAGTGGGGGTCGGTATTCGCAGCGGGGGCGCCTGGCAACGAACGGCTCGCTGCGGGTGCGGGCGTGTTCGAGAACCTGTTCGGCATCTCCGAAGCTCGCAGCCATCCGCGCGGCGTGTACGCAGGGCTCGTCCACCTGGGCTGCACCGAGGCCACCGAGCAAGCCTGGTGGGCGTCGATGGAAAACGTCCTTGGCCTGCTCGACGCGCACTTCGGAGTCCACGACTTCTTGCTGGGGGGGCTGCCTTCGCTGGGGGACTTCGGTCTATTCGGGCCCCTGTACGCGCATCTCTACCGCGACGCAACGTCTGGCTTCCTGCTGCGTACCCAGCATCCGATCGTGTCGGAATGGGTCGAGCGGACCAACGGCAACAACGTCAGTGCCCGCAGCTACGGCCAGAAGCTCTACTCGCTCGGCGCGGACGGCGAGCTCGTCGCTCGACCCGCCACCAGCGACGGCGGGCAACGGCTGCCGGACGACCAGGTGCCGCCGAGCCTCGACGCGGTCGTTGCCGTCTTCTTCGAAGAGATGTGGCCGATGCTCACCAGCACCATGGAGAAGACCGCGACATTCATCGCCAGCGACGCCCATGAGCCGGGTGGCGAGCTGCCGGGCAAGACCTTTTCAGCGCACCTGCCATGGTACGGTCACCAGACCGGCGACGGCGCGCTAACACACGACTTCGAGATCGGCGGGATACAGGCGCGCCGCATGGTGGTGCCCTACCACGTCTGGATGCTGCAGCGTCTCGCCCGGGTGCTGGAAGAGGCGTCGGCGAGCGCGTCGGGTCGTGCGGGTGTAACGGCCTGGCTCGAGCAGTTTCCGAACGGCGGCGAGATGCTCGAGCTGGACGATCGCCTCGCGAACTGTCGCGTACGCAAGGAAGGCGCGCGTCTATTCTCCGTTCGCTGAAGCTCCGCTCCACTGCGTGCCGACTTCGTCGCTCTCATCGACTCGCACCTCCCGAAAGCATCCCTCGCCACGACCGAGAGTCGCAGTAGCGCCCCGCCCAGGCCGGCGCTGCAGGAGTTCTCTTGCTCAACGGATTTCTCCAGCTCGAACGGGAACGCGTCGGCTGGCGCTTCTGGATCCTGTGGGTGCTCGCGACCAACGCGGGCTTCTTTCCCGGCCTGGCGCTCGGCAAGCTGCTGAGCGACTCGGCGGACGAGCCGCTCGCGAGTGCGATCGTCGGCGGCTCGTTCGGCGCACTGGCAGGTGTCGCCCAGTGGATCGTCCTGCGCCGGCACATTGCACCGTGCCATCACTGGATCACGGCCACCGCAGCCGGGTGGCTGCTTGGAGGGGGTCTCGGGGCCTTCCTGCTCATCCACTTCGCGCCGAGAGTGTCCCCGGACAGTCCGGCGTGGGTGCTCTCGATCGGGTTTCTTGCTGGCGCCGTCGTCGGCATTCCGCAGTATGGAGTCCTGCGCCGGTTCGGGGCCGGATTGTCGGCCTGGTGGGTGCCGATCAGTTCGGTGGCCTGGGGGGTGTTCTTTCCGGGAGCCATCAGCGGCCTGTTCCTGGCGCTTCGGCTGGAGCGCACCGCCTGGCATGAGGACCGGCTGAAGTGAGGATCCACATCGTCGGCGCGTCGGGGTCTGGCACGACGACGCTCGGGCGCGCTTTGGCGACGCAGCTGGAACTCATTCATCTGGACAGTGACGACTTCTTCTGGGCGCACACCGAGCCACCCTTCCAGTCGGCTCGTCCCCCCGGGGAGCGACGGGCGGCACTGGCCGGCGAGCTGCGAGGCCGGGAGTCCTGGGTCCTGTCGGGGTCGCTCTGCGGCTGGGGCGACTTCCTGATTCCCCGCTTCCAGCTCGTGGTGTTCCTGTCGGTTCCGGCTGAAGTCCGTCTCGATCGGCTTCGCGCGCGCGAGCTGTCCAGGTTCGGGGCCAGTGCGCTCTCACCCGGCGGCGAGATGCACGAGACGCACCACGACTTCCTCGAGTGGGCGGCGGCCTACGACAGCGGTGACACGTCGATGCGCAGTCTGGCGCGCCACGAGGAGTGGCTCGCGCAGGTCGATTGCCCGGTGCTGCGACTCGAGAACGAGACCTCGATTGGCCAGCAGGTCGAGCGTGTTCTCACAGCCGTCGGGCCCGCTGCGGCGGCCGGCGACGACCCGCGGTGAAGATCAGGAAGCTCGAGCGGCAGGAACTCCCCGACATCTGGTCGATCGACCGCGCAGAGAGGATCGACCGGGTCTACCGCCTCGACCAGGGTGAGCTCGTGCTCGAGCCGCACCCCTTCGACGTGAAGAGCTGGCCGCCGGGCGAGGCGGAGCACTACGGGCCGATCCTGCTCGACTGCTTCGATCGCGGCGGAACGTTCTACGCAGCGTTCGAGGGCGAGGTGCTGGTCGGCGTCGCAGTGCTCGAGAGCCGCTTCATCGGGCGAGAGAACGACCAGCTGCAGCTGAAGTTCCTTCACGTGAGCAGGCGGAACCGCCAGACGGGTCTCGGGTGCGCGCTCTTCGAGAAGGCGGTCGCACGAGCCCGAGAGCTCGGCGCCCGTCGGCTGTACGTCTCGTCGACGCCCTCGGAGAACACGGTGGGCTTCTACCTCCGCCGCGGGTGCCGCGTGACGGACGACGTCGACGCCGCCCTGTACGAGCTCGAGCCCGAGGACATCCACTTCGAGCTCGAGATTCCGGCCGTCGTCGAGTAGCGCACGCAGAGAGGGCGCCGGACTCTCTCGGGGGGAGTGCGTCCGGCGCCCTGTTTCGGTGCGAGACCGGGAGGGGTCTGGCGCCAGGGCCCCGAAGGGCCCGCCGGGCCAGGAGAGGGGAGTCTCCTAGCTCAGCTCTGCTGAGGAATACTCGAGGATCTGGCGGGCGATGATCAGCTTCTGGATCTGCCCGGTGCCCTCATAGATGTCGGTGATGCGAACGTCGCGGAACCACTTCTCGATCAGGTAGTCGCGCGACACGCCGAGACCGCCGAGCAGCTCGAGGCAGCGCTGCGTGGCCGTGCGGACGACCTCGCCGCCCTTCGCCTTGGCGATCGACGCTTCCATGTTGTTCGGCTTGCCGTCGGTCGAGAGCCACACCGCGTGCAGGACCGTCAGTTCCGCCGCCTCGAGGTCGGCCTCGATCTCGATCAGCTTCTGCGCGACGGCGCTGCGCTCGCTCGGGCTCGCGGCGTAGTCGACCTCGATGCCCTCCTTGGCCAGCTCGTCCCTGGTGAAGTCGAGCGCGGCTCGGGCCATGCCGAGACCGATCGCGGCGACGCCCGGGCGCGTCATGTTGAACGTGCCCATCAGGCCCTTGAACCCGCCGCCGCCCTTCTGGACGATCTCCTCGTTGCCACCCAGCAGGTTCTCGCGGGGAATGCGGCAGTCGGTGAACACCATGGCCGCGGTGTCGTCGGCGCGGATGCCGAGCTTCTTCTCCTTGTGGGTCACCTCGAAGCCGGGCACGCCCTTCGGAATCATGAAGGCCTTGATGGCGCCGCGGCCCTTGCTCGCGTCGAGCGTCGCCCACACGACAACGCCGTCACATCGGCAGCCCGTGGTCACGAAGATCTTCTCGCCGTTGATCACCCACTCGTCGCCGTCGAGGACGGCCGTGGTGATGATGGCCTTCGAGTCCGAGCCACAGCCCGGCTCGGTGTTGGCCATGGCGAGCGTCATGCTGCCCCACTTGGTCTTCTGCTCGTCGGTGCCGACTGCGCCGAGAGACGCGTTGCCCAGCCCGCCGGCCCCCTGCTGCAGGCGCACGGTGTAGTCGCCCCAGGTCTGGCCAATCGACACGAGCATGCTCATGACCCCGAACGACGTGTCGTTCTCGCCGCTGCCGCGCATGAGGACGAAGGGGTGCTTGTCCTTGAACTGCTCGTTCTCGGGCAGCTCGGCGGGCGCGAACTCCTCCTCGTGCTCGTCGTAGTAGCGCGCGTAGTTCCGGCAGATGAGTGCGCGCTCGCGCACGACGTCGAGGATCTTCTGGTCCTGCTGGGTGAGAGTGAAATCGATCATGTCCCTGCTCCTCAGGCCGAAGCCAGCGCGTCGAGCACGGTGACCGTGCGCGCGTTGCGGTACCACATCTCGACGGGGTAGTCGCGGATGAATCCGTGTCCGCCGAACACCTGCAAACCGTTGTCCGCGGCCTTCATCGCCTCGCGCACCACGTAGGTGCGGGCTAGCGCGGTGGCCGGAGTGGCGTCGAGACCGTTCTCGAGCATGCTCGCCGCCTTCCAGATCATCCAACGCATGGTGTTCAGCTCGATCTGGATGTCCGCGAGCATGAAGGCGATGGTCTGCTTCTGTGCGATCGGCTGGCCGAAGGCCACGCGCTCCTTGGCGTAGGGGATCGCGAACTCCAGCATCCCGCGTGCGATGCCGAGCGCGAGCGCCAGGCTGCCGACGCGGCAGGAGTTGACCAGGCGCGCACCGTCGATGCCGGCCTCTCCGCCCAGGCGGTCGGCCGCCGGAACCTCGACGTTCTCGAGCGTGAGCTGCGAGCAGGGCAGGGACTTGAGTCCCAGCGTCTTCTCGGGCTCTTCCGAGATCGTCAGTCCCGCGGCGTCGCGCGGCACGATGAAGGCCTCGAGGTCGGCGAGCCCCGTGCGCGCGCCCGAGCGCGCCACGACCAGGAAGTGACTGGCGCGGTCTCCGAGCGGGACCAGGCGCTTGACGCCAGTGAGGCTGTAGCCGTCGCCCTTGGGCTCCGCGATGGTGCGGAGGCTGCCCGGATCGAACGCGAAGGTCGACTCCTGCAGCGCCAGCGAGGCCGCGTGGAACTCGCTCTCGGCGAAGAGCGGCAGGTACTTGGCCTTCTGCTCGTCGGTGCCGAAGTCGAGCAGCGGGTGGATGAAGAGGCTCGGGGCCAGCGCCGCCGATGCGAGGGAGGCGCAGCCGTAGCCGAGTTCTTCCTGCAGCATCACGCTCGTGATCGGCGAGCGGTCCATGCCGCCGCCGCCGAACTCTTCGGGGATCGACGAGTTCACCAGCCCCAGCTCCCAGCTGGTCTGGAGGAACTCGGCGGGGAGTTCGCTGCTCTCGTCGGCCGCGCGCGCGATGTCGCGCATCTCGGCCAGTGCGAACTCGCGCACGGTGTCTCGGATGAGTTCCTGCTCTTCGGTCGGTCCAAACGAGATCACTTGCTTCTCCCCTTCTGGTGCTTCGCGGGCTGGTAGAAGTACCAGGCCATCGAGCCACCGATTCCATCCTTGATCAGGCGCCCCGAGCGCGCCGCTTCCCGGTCGTCGGCCACGCCGATCGCCAACAGGCACCACTCGTGGGCGTCGGCGGTGTAACGGACGTCGGCCCGCTCCGCGAAGCCCTCGGCCACGCGGCAGTCTCCGTCGTCGATCTCCACGGTCCAGACGCCGCCGCCGTCTCCGGTCAGGCGCACCTCGTAGGTGGTGTGGATGCCGCGGGCGCGCTCCTCGTTCAACATGAAGGGCAGCGACTCGATCACCGACGCGGCGCTCGTCTCGCGGTACGGACCCTGGTGCTCCATGCGGTTCAGCACCCACCAGCGCGCGATCGAGCGCACGATCGGGGCCAACTCGCGTCCCGACTCGGTCAGCCCGTAGCGGTGGCGCGGCCCCTGGCCGTTCACCGTCTGCACGAATCCGCGCTCGATCAGCTGACGGAGGCGGGTGCTCAGCACGCGCGGGGCGATGCCCGTGCGCTCGCGAAGCTCCTGGAAGCCGCGCGTGCCGCCCAGCAGGTGGCGCACCAGCACGAGCGTCCAGCGCTCACCTATCAGGTCCATCGCGCGGGCGACTGGGTCGAAGACCAGTTCGTCGGCAGCAGCGGCGCGACGGGTCTTGGCTGTGGCGCTGGTGGCGGGGACGGACATGATGGCTTCCATGGTGTTACTCGCAGAGGGACTCTATGCGAAGCGATATCCATATTCAAGTACTATCTAGAAGAGTATTCTTTTAGTATCTATCGAAGGATCCAAAATCCCCGCCAGGACGGCGGGTTCCGCGGCTGGCCGTAGGAGTCCGTCTCTGGGGTAAGATCGGCCTCCCCAGCCACGGAGGACTTGGACCCATGCAGATCGGCTACAACAGCGGCGCCGTCGGGGGCCGCGAGACGCGTCTCCAGGACCTGGTCGACGAAGCTCGCACCGCCGAGGCGCGCGGCTTCGCGTTCTACGGGCTGGCGAACATCTTCAGCTACGACGCGATCGGCGTGCTAACGGTGATCGGCCGCGAGACGGAGCGCATCCAGACGCTCACCGCGGTCGTTCCTACGCCGCTTCGCCACCCGCACGCCATCGCGCAGCAGGCCGTGACCTGCCAGGCGGCGTCGGGCGGGCGGTTCTCCCTCGGCATCGGGCTCTCACACCAGATCGTGATCGAGAACATGATGGGGCTCTCGTACGCGAAGCCTGCCGCGCAGATGCGCGAGTACCTGGAAGTGCTCGCGCCGCTGCTGCGGGGCGAGCCTGCGTCGTTCCAGGGCGACCACTACCGCGTGAACGCGTCGCTCGCCGTGGCCGAGGGGACGCCGTGTCCCGTGCTGGTGGCCGCACTCGGTCCGCGCATGCTCGAGCTGACCGGGCGGCTGGCCAGTGGGACGATCACCTGGATGACGGGCGTCAAGACGCTCGGCAGCTTCACCGTGCCGACCTTGCGCGCCGCGGCCGAGAAGGCGGGCAATCCGCCGCCCCGCATCGTCGCTTCGCTGCCGGTCGCGCTGGTGCGTGATCCCGACGCGGCCAGAGAGCTGGCCGGGAAGATGTTCCAGATGTACGGGACGCTGCCGTCGTACCGGGCGATGCTCGACCGCGAGGGCGCCGGCACCCCGGGCGACGTGGCGATCGTGGGCGACGAGGCCTCGCTGCGCGCACAGCTCCGCAGTCTGGCCGACGCGGGCGTGACGGAGTTCTCGGCGGCCTGCTATCCCGCGGAAGAGGGTGCGGTCGAGCGCACGACCGACTTTCTCGTCTCCGAGCTGGGAGCCTACGCATGAGCGAGCCCGCCGTCCTCTACGAGGTCAAGGACCAGATCGCGCAGATCACCCTGAACCGGCCCGACAACCGCAACAGCATGACCAACGACGTGCTGGAGGGGTTCGCGAACGCCATCGCGCAGGTGCGGCAGGACCCCGAGGTGCGCTGCGTCATCATCACGGGCAGCGGCAGCAGCTTCTGCGCGGGAGCGGACTTCCGCTCGCAGGTCCAGCGCGGCGGCGGCGACCGGCCGATGCTGCCGAACGAGCGCTCCTTCGCCATGTACCAGCCCTTCCTCTCGGTGCTCGACATCGAGGTGCCGGTGATCGGCGCGCTGAACGGTCACGCCGTCGGTGGCGGGCTGGGCCTGGCCCTGGTCTGCGACATCCGGGTCGCGAACGAAGACGCCAAGTACGGCGCCAACTTCACGAAGCTGGGGCTCCACCCCGGCATGGCAACGACGTACATCCTTCCGAGGCTGGTCGGGCTGCCCCGCGCCGCGGAGCTGCTCTTGACGGGTCGCATCATCGAGGGCCGCCTCGCCGCCGAGTACGGGCTGGCGAACTACGCGGTGCCCGGCGACCAGGTGCTCGACAAGTCGTGGGAGCTGGCGCGCGAGGTCGCGAGTTGCGCCCCGATTGCCGTACGCATGACCAAGCGCTCCCTCTACGAGAACGTCGACTACGATGCCGTGACCGCTGCCTACCACGAGGCGCAGGCGCAGTCGCGCACGATCGAGACCGAGGACCAGACCGAGGGCGTCGCGGCGCTGCTCGAGAAGCGCAAGCCCGTCTTTCACGGCCGCTGAGGCGAGCCCGTCCTCCCTCCGCGGGTGTACAATGGGCGCGATGACTGAGCGTTCTACCGCAGGGGGGGAGCGGCGCTCGGCCCGCGTGCCCCAGTCCCGCACCGAGCGGGTCGGCCGGCTCGGCTCGATGCTGGCCGGAATCGCGGGCGAGGCCGCGATCGAGGCGCTGCGCCGCGCGGCCGGCCGCGGCGCCGGAGACGGCAGCCTCGTGCTGACCGAGGCCAACGCCCGCCGCGTGGCCGACACGCTGGCGGAGCTGCGCGGCGCAGCCATGAAGCTCGGCCAGCTGATCTCGTTGCAGGGCGACGACCTGCTGCCCCCGGAGCTGACGGCGCTGCTCGGGACGCTGCGCAGCCAGGCCCGCTTCATGCCCCGCGACCAGCTCCACCAGGTGCTGCGCGAAGAGCTGGGGCGCGAGTGGCAGGGCCGGTTCGCGGAGTTCGACGAAGAGCCGCTGGCCGCCGCCTCGATCGGACAGGTGCACGCCGCGCAGACCGCGGACGGACGCGACCTGGCGCTGAAGGTCCAGTACCCGGGAGTGGCGGAGAGCATCTCGGGCGACGTCGACAACCTGGGCGTCGTCGTGCGCCTGGCACGCCTGCTGCCGCCCGAGGTCGACGTCGACGAGCTGCTCGGCGACCTGAAACGCGAGCTCGCGTTCGAGGCCGACTACGAGCGAGAGGCGCGAAACACCGAACGCTACGCCGCGCTGGTCGAAGGCGACCCGGGCGTGTACGTGCCCGGCATCCACCACGACCTGTCGACCCGTCGCGTCCTGGCGAGTGACCGGGTGTACGCACTGCCGATCGAGGAGCTTCGCTCGCCGGAGTACGAGCAGGAGCGCCGCGACGCGCTCGGCGAGAAGCTCGTGCGACTGGTCTTCCGCGAGCTCTTCGAATTCCGCTTCATGCAGACGGATCCGAACTTCGCCAACTACCTGTACGACCCCAAGCACGAGCGCGTGGCGCTGCTCGACTTTGGCGCGTCGCGCGACTTCGACGCATCGTTCACCGAGAGCTACCGCAAACTGATCGTCGCCAGCGTCGAGGGCGAGCGCAGCGACGTGATGGCGCACGGGCGCGCGCTCGGGTTCCTGACCGGAAGCGAGCCCGAGAACGTGAGTGCGGCGTTCGAGACGCTCTGCGCGCTGGTGGCCGAGCCGCTCTGCACCGCCGGCCTCTACGACTTTGCGGACTCGGACCTCTCCCGCCGCGTTCGCGACCACGGGCTCCAGATGCTGGTGGGCGAGAAGCTGCCGCGGCCGCCGACGGACTCGATCTTCCTGCACCGGAAGCTCGCGGGGAGCTTCCTGCTCTGCGCACACATCGGGGCGCGCGTGGACGGGGAGAGGCTCTACCGCGAACTCGTCCGTCAGTAGATCCCGAGACTCCAGCCCGCGGCGACCGCCCAGCCCGCACCCGCCAGCACGAAGGCCGGGCGGAAGACCAGGTCGACCGGACTCGCGCCCTCGCCCTCGGTGTGCGCGATGCGCAGGTAGTCCAGGATCACGAACGCGACGAACGGCAGCGACGCGAACTCGCGCCCGGGCACGAAGACGTCGGCCTCGATGCTGTAGAGCGCGTACGAGACCAGCGCGGTGCCCGCGGTGATCCCCATCGCCTGGTCGAGGAACTGCATGTTGTAGCCTCGAAGACTCGGCCGGTGCTCTGGGTCTACGCCGTCGAGCAGGTCGCCGCGCCGCTTCGTGAGCGCCATGAACAGCGCCAGCGTCGACGAGCAGAGCAGCAGCCAGTTCGAGGCCGCGACCGCGAGCAGCGCGCAGCCCAGGAAGACGCGGAGCACGTAGCCCGACGAGAGCAGGAATACGTCGAAGAGCGGGACGTTCTTGCCGCCCAGGCTGTAGACCAGGTTCGCCGCCAGGTAGACGACGATCAGGACCGAGGCGAGCGGACGTCCGGTGGCGAACGCCAGCTCGAGCGCCGCGGCTGCGAGTACCGCGGCGAACACGAGCGCCACGCGAGGCGGCACGACCCCGGCCGCGACGGGCCGGTCGCGCTTGCGCGGGTTCGAGCGGTCGGCCTCGGCGTCACGCGTGTCGTTCAGCGCGTAGGTTGCCGAACTGGCCAGGCACATTGCGAGCAGTCCCAGCAGGAACGGCACGGCGTCGAGCGACGCCCCGGCCGCCAGCGCGAAGGGCAGTGGCATGATGACGAAGACGTTCTTCAGCCAGTCCTTCGGACGCGCGAGGCGGATCAGTCCTGCGAGCATCGGAACCCCCGTCCCATCAGAACCGGAGGCGCCGCATGACGGCGCGCGGCAGCCAGCGAATCGTCAGCATGATCCACCGCCAGATCGGCGGCGCGTACACGACCGGGCGTCCGCGGTCGATCGCGCGCAGTACGCTGCGGGCAACCGCGTCCGGCTCTCCGGTGAACGGAGGCGGGTCGAGTCCGGCCGTCATCGAGGTCCGGACGAAGCCGGGCTTGACGCAGATGGTCGCCAGTCCCTCGCCGCGGTAGCGGTGGTCGAGCCCTTCCAGGTAGTAGGAGAGGCCCGCCTTCGCAGCGCCGTACAGGAAGATCGTCCGCCGCGCGCGCTCACCCGCCACCGACGAGAACACGCAGAGCTTGCCGCCCCCCGACTCGAGCAGCCGCAGGCGCGCCTCCTCGCAGAAGTGCACGGTGTTCACGAAGTCGGCGACGAGCACGCGGTCGAGCAGGTCCGCGTCGTCGGTCAGCTCGTCCTGTGTTCCGAACACGCCCGCGGTCACGATCACCGCATCGAGTCCGCCCAGACGCTGTACGGCGGCGTCGAGCGCGGAGCCGAAGGCCTTGCGGTCGAAGAGGTCGCAGACCTCCGTGCCGACCCGGTCGTGGCCTGCTCCGCCGGCGCGGATCTCCAGGTCCTTGGCGCTCTTCTCGAGCTCCGCCGGGTCGCGTCCCAGCAGGACCAGCTCGTCGCCGCGCTCGGCGAGCAGGCGGGCGAGCGCGCGTCCCATGCCGCGGGTGGCGCCGAAGATGACCGTCTTCAAGGCGCGTCCCCGAGCAGGCGCTGCGACTGCGCGCTCTGCAGCACGCCCTCGGGGTCCCACTTGCGCCGCACCGCCTGCCACTCGTCGAGGCGCGGGTACATGGCGCGAAAGTGCTCGGGCCGCGTCAACGCGTCCTTCGCCAGGTAGATGCGTCCGCCGCGCTCGACCGCGAACTCGTTCAGGTCGTCGACGAGCCGCTGCGTGGCGTCGCCGCGCATGGGCACGTCGAGGGCGAGCGAGGTTCCCGGCTTCGGCCACGACAACGTGCCGCGTCCGGCCTCACCGCAGTCCTTCAAGACGGTGACGAACGACGCCCCGCCGAGCCGTTGGAACCGCTCGAGCAGCTCGGCGTGGTCCCCTGCGCGGGGCAGCACGACCTGGTACTGCACGAAGCCGCGCCGGCCGTAGCCGCGGTTCCAGTGCCGCAGCATGTCGAGCGGGTAGAAGAAGCTCTCGGGGTGCTCGATGCCCGCGCCCGGACGCATCACCGACCAGTACGCGGCGTTGAGCGCGCGGATCGTGCTCCGGTTCATCAGGCCCGGCAGGGGCGGGACCTCGAAGCGGCGCTTGGGCTGCGGCGGCTGGGCCGGCGCTTCGTCCGGCTCCGCCCAGCGGCCCACGATGACGACGCCGCGGCCGAGTGCGCGTCCGCGGCTCGTCGTGTCGATCCAGGCCATGGTCATGGGCCACTCGGCGCTCGCGGCTTCGAGCGCCTCGAGGACGCTCGCCAGGTCGGGGTGGCGCGTGCGCTCGCGCCAGATCCACGGGGAAGACACGCGCTCGAGCCGGACCTCGACCTCGAGCACGTGGCCCGTCAGTCCCATGCCGCCGAGCGTGGCGCGGAACAGCTCGGGCTCGCTCTCGTCGGTGACCTCGAGCACGCGCCCGTCGGCCACCCGCATGCGCAGCGCGGTGACGTGCTCGCCGAAGCAGCCGGCCACGTGGTGGTTCTTGCCGTGGACGTCGGCGGCGACCATGCCGCCCAGCGTCACGAACTGCGTCCCCGGCGTGACCGGTGTGAACCAGCCGCGCGGAAGCAACAGGCGGTTCAGCGTCTCCAGCGACACGCCGGCCTCGGCGCGGAGCACGCCCGTCTCCGGGTCGAAGGCCAGCAGGCGGTCGGCCAGCGGCGTTGCCGCCAGCGGCGCCGCGCCCCGGGCCGGAAGCGCCGCGTCCCCGTAGGCGCGGCCGAGCCCCCGGCAGAGCGACGCTCCGCGGGTAATGCTCTCGAGATCCTCGGAGCGGACCTCGACGCCACGCGCCCGCGGGTACCGGCCCCAGCCGACAAGATCCTGCTCGCGGCCCGCGCCCGGGTTCCTGCGGTCCATGGAGTGGAGTATCGGCCAGGCTCGGGGTGAATCCAAACGTCACGCCGGGCGGGGGGCCGGGGGGAGGGTTCAGATGCCGGAGCCCTGCTCCTCGTACTCGACGTGCATGCCGCACTCGCGCGAGCCGTCGCCTTCCCACCACCAGCGGCCTGCCCGTTCGTTCTCGCCGGGCCGGATGGCCCGCGTGCACGAGGCGCAGCCGACTGACGGGTAGCCCTCGTCGTGAAGGGCGTTCAGCGGGACGGCGTTCTTGCGCGCGTACTCGAAGACCTCTTCGCGCGTCCAGCCCGCCAGCGGGTTCAGCTTGATGCGGCCGCCGTGCAGTTCGTCGATCTCGACCGCCTGCACGTCGCTGCGTGACTCGCCCTGCGACGGGCGCAGGCCGGTGATCCAGGCGTCCAGGTCGCGCAGCGCCCGCTCGAGCGGCTCGACCTTGCGGATGCCGCAGCACATGAGGCGCTTCTCGACGGTCTCGTAGAACAAGTTCAGGCCGTGCTCACGGACCATCGCCTCGACTTGGTCGCCCTTGGGAAAGTAGACCTCGATTTCCCTGTCGTAGCGGTCCCGCACCCGGTCCATCAGGTTGTAGGTCTCCTGAGCCAGGCGCCCGGTGTCGATGGTGAACACGCGCGCCCGGTCCGGATCGATGCGGTTCATCAGGTCGAAGAGCACCATCCCCTCGGGCGAGCCGAAGCTGGCCGAGAGGGCGATCCGCGGGGCGAAGCGGTCGAAGCCCCACTCGAGGATCCGCTCGGCGGACCAGCCGTTCATGCGGCCGGAGGTGACCTCGGCGAGGACCGACTCCGGCGGTCCGGGGAGGCTCCGGGTGGGGCTCTCAGGAGTAGAAGGGCCGTTTTGCACGAGTTCGAGCTTCGACAAGGGGGACTCCGGCGGTATTTCCGGGCGCCAGTGTATGACACTCGGTGCTGTCTGACAAAATCCTGAGGTTAGAGGCACGGAGTCAGGGTCGGGTTTCTCCTGCTCATGTTCTGCGGGGAGCTTGCCGCAACGGACCCCGTGTCCGCCCCCCCGGCACTCATGAGCGCGGCCCGCGTGCTGGCGGTCGGCCTGCTGGCCGCACTTCCCCTGATGGGATCCGCCCTCGCCCGCGGCGGAGCCTCGAGAGCGGACCGATCCCTCGAAACCGCCTACCGGGGCTCCTATCGGGCGGACTCGCTGCTTGCCGTACCCGCCGGTGTGCCCGAAGAGATCGAGCTGCTGCTCCCCGAGCGCGAGACCTGGCCCGAGCCCGCCCGTGAGGCCCTGGCCGAGCGCATCCGTCGTGAGTGGCCGCCAGACCTGAGCTACGGCCCGCTGCACGGAGGCGTCGGGCTGAAGCTCGACTACCCCCTGGTGACCGCGCGGGTGGGGCGGCGCGTGGTCGTGCCGGTCCTGAGCGGCGGACGGCTCCAGCTTTCGGGCGCGCTCCAGCTGCGGCGCGACCCGGGGGCGCCCCGCCGCGTGGTCCTGCTGGTCGACGCGTCGTCGAGCGCCAACGCGCGCACGCGCTTCGAGAATCCCGACGGCTCGGTCGAGTCGATCTCGGTGCTCGACGCGGAGCACCGCGCCATCGAGCACCTGCTCGGGCGGCTCGGCGACGACTGGCTGGAGCTCGGGATCATCGCCTTCGGCGAGCAGACCTGGCCCATCGTCGAGCCCGGTGAGCCGACCTCTGCGGTACGCGCGCGGCTGCGGGAGTTCCGCCGGCAGCACCCGCGCGGCGAGGGCCGCACCGACACCGTCTGCGCGCTCTGGACGGCGGTCGAGTGGCTCGACCGCGCGCCCGAGGGCGTGGCCCGCGAGATCGTCCTGCTCACCGACGGGGACACGCCGCATTCCGGGCGGTTCACGAACTGCAAGCGCGGCAGCCGCGAGGCACGCGCGGCCTGCGAGGCGCGGCGAAACACCTCGGAGTGTCCGGCGCGGCATGGGCTCGGCCGGGGCGGCAGCCGCTCGGACGAGGTGCAGATGGCGCGGCTCGGCCGCAGCCTCCGCAAGCGGGTGCGCGTGTCTCCGGTGATCTTCGAGCAGGATCGGCGCGCGCGTCCGTACCGCGTGCTGGCCGAGGACACCGGCGGCGACTTCGTGCAGGTGCCGTCGGCACAGGGGATCGAGGTGGCGCTTCCGCCGCTGGTGGCGGGCCGCATCCGCGGAGTGTTCGCGCGCAACACCCGCACCGGCGACGCCACGGGCGACCTGCTGACGGCCGACGTCAGTACGTTCCACGGGTCGCTGCCGCTCGTGGACGGCGCCAACGACGTGGAGCTCCGCGTCGAGAGCGACCGCGGAACCGCGGCCCTGCTGCGCTTCCGCGTCTACTCCGCGGGGGGCTATCTCTCCCGCTATCTCGCGGGGTTGCGCGACCGCAACCGGGCGCTCGAAGAGCGCGTGGACGGCCTGGCCGATGAGGCGCGCGAGCTCTGGAGTCCACTCCCCGTCCCGGGTGACAAGAGAGGAAGGGGAAAAGGAAGGGAGAGGGGGGTCGTGGTCGCACCGGCCTCGGCTGACGACTAGCGCGAGCCCGAGGGCGTGGCAGAATGGCCGGATGGACCGGGCACGCGTCTTCATCGACGGCCACGTCGGCACGACGGGGCTGCGCATCCGCGACTGGCTCGAGGGTCGCGCGGACCTGGAGCTGCTCTCGCTCGACGAGGGCCGGCGAAAGGACGAGTCCGCGCGCCGGGCGCTCCTGGAGCAGGTCGACCTGGCGGTGCTGTGCCTGCCGGACGAGGCCGCGCGGCAGGCGGCCGGCTGGCTCGAGGGCTCGGACACGAAGCTCGTCGACGCCAGCACCGCGCACCGGGTGGACGAGAGCTGGGTCTTCGGCCTGCCCGAGATGACTCCCGATCAGCGAGATCGCATCCGGGGCGCGCGGCTCGTGAGCAACCCCGGCTGCTACCCCACGGCGGTGGTGCTCGCTTTGCGGCCGTTGATCGAGGCGGGGCTGCTGGCGTCGGACGCTCCCGTGAGCGTGCGGGCGGTGTCGGGCTACTCGGGCGGAGGCCGCGCGCTGATCGAGCGTTGGCAGGACGCGGGGACCGGGCTGCTCAACCTGGTGCACGACGCGCCCTACGCGATCGACCGCGTGCACAAGCACGTGCCGGAGATGACGCGCTTCTCGGGCCTGGAGCACTCGCCGGCGTTCGTGCCGTCGGTCGGCCCGTTCCGGACCGGCATGCGCGTCGAGATGCAGCTGCACCAGGCCGTGCTCGCGCCGGGAGCCGGCGGCAAGCGGATCTGGGAAGCGCTCGACTCGCGCTACGCGGGCGAGGTCTTCGTCCGGGTGATGCCGCTTCGCGATCCGTTCGACGGAGACGAGCACACCTTCGACCCGCGGACATGCAACGACACCAACCGCATCGACCTGTCCGTAGTGGCGAACGCGGCGGGTCACGTGTGGGTCGTGGGCGTGCTCGACAACCTGGGTAAGGGCGCGGCCGGGCAGGCCATCCAGAACCTGAACCTGATGCTGGGCCGGCCCGAGGCCGAGGGGTTGCGGGCCTAGCTCGCGGCCGGCGTCGTTGGTGTCTGCCCCGGATCCCGGACCCTAGACGGGGATCGCAGCGGGACCCGGTCCCGGGCTCGACCTGAGCCCCCCGGTGCGTCGCTGGTTCGAGAAGCGCTTCGCGGCGCCCACCGAGCCGCAGCGCCTCGGCTGGCCCTCGATCGCGCGGGACCGCGACACGCTGATCGCCGCGCCCACGGGGTCGGGCAAGACGCTGGCCGCCTTCCTGGTCGTCATCGACCGGCTGGTCCGCCGCGCCATGACGGGCACGCTCGAGCAGTCGCTCGAGGCGGTGTACGTGTCTCCGCTTCGCGCGCTCTCGCACGACATCCAGCGCAACCTGGAGCAGCCACTGGCGGAGATCCGCGAAGAGGCGCGTGCAATGGGATACGAGTTGCCCGAGATCCGCGCCGCCGTGCGCACGGGCGACACGCCCCAGAGCCAGCGCCAGGCGATGCTGCGGCGCCCGCCGCACATCCTGGTGACGACGCCCGAGTCGCTCTACCTGATGCTGACCGCCGACAAGAGCCGGCCGATCCTGGCCAACGCCAGGACGGTGATCGTCGACGAGATCCACGCGCTGGCGCGCGACCGGCGCGGCTCGCACCTGGCCCTGTCGCTGGCGCGGCTCGACGCGTTGGCCGGGCGCCACCTGGCGCGCATCGGCCTCTCGGCCACCCAACGCCCGGTCGAGCTGATCGCGCGCTTCCTGGTCGGCGCGCGCCGCGTTCGGCAGGGGCCGGAGGGCCCCGAGCCGCTCTGCGACATCGTCGACCTGGGACACCAGCGCGACCTGGACGTGGCCATCGAGGTCCCGTCCAACGACGACCTGCAGGCGGTCGCGGCCGCCGAGCAGTGGGACGACCTGCTCGAGTCGCTGGCGGCCCACATCGAGTCGCACCAGACTACGCTGATCTTCTCCAACACCCGGCGGCTGGCCGAGCGGCTGGCGCACCGGCTCGGCGAGCGCATCGGCGCCGAGCACGTGGCCGCCCACCACGGCAGCCTGTCGCGCGAGCGGCGGCTGCGCGTCGAGAACCGGCTGAAGCAGGGCGAGCTCAAGGCGTTGGTGGCCACCGCGTCGCTCGAGCTCGGCATCGACATCGGGTCGGTGGACCTGGTCTGCCAGATCGGCTCGCCGCGCGGCATCGCCACCTTCCTGCAGCGTGTGGGCCGCTCGGGGCACGCGCTGGGGCTCGTGCCCAAGGGCCGCATGTACCCGACGAGCCGCGACGAGCTAGTCGAGTGCGCCGCCATCGTGCGGGCCGTGCGCGCGGGACGGCTCGACCGCATCTCGCTGCCCGACGCGCCGCTCGACGTGCTGGCGCAGCAGGTCGTGGCGGCCTGCGCCTGCGAGGAGTGGGACGAGCGCGAGCTGCTCGACCTGGTACGCGGGGCGGCCGGCTTCGAGTCGCTGACGGACAAGGACTACGAGGACGTGATCGAGATGCTCGCGCGCGGACTCGAGAC
>JAFDDB010000179.1 GCA_019311115.1 Deltaproteobacteria bacterium | reverse complement strand
CCGAAGGCCGGAACGTCGTGCTCTGCGGCGACCACAACATCGCCCACCGCGAGATCGACCTGGCGCGTCCCAAGGAGAACCTGAAGAACTCGGGCTTCCTGCCGCAGGAGCGGCGCTGGATGGAGGGCTTCACGCGCGCCGGCTACGTGGACACGTTCCGCTCGCGCTGCGACGAGCCCGGTCACTACACGTGGTGGAGCCAGCGCTACGGCGTGCGCGAGAAGAACATCGGCTGGCGGCTCGACTACTTCTTCGTCAACGCGGAGATGGAGCGGCGCGTGAGCAGGGCGTTCATCCAGCCCGACGTGCGCGGCTCGGACCACTGCCCCGTCGGATTAGTCCTGCGCTGAGCACGGCGAGCACGGCCAGGGCCCAGCCAGGAAGCAGCGGGACCGGCAGCGCAGCCGGTTCCCCCGGCGTGCGAACCTCGATCCAGTCGATCCGGTAGCGGTGGACCACGTTCTGGCCGGGCGCGCTGACCGACTGGAGACTCGCCGAGTACGCGTCTCCCCACGACCCCGTCGGCGCCCAGAAGTTGAAGTAGACCTGCATCGCCTCGTCGGGTACCGCCGACGCCACCGTCTCGCTGCGCAGCGTCGTCTCGCCGTTCACCGGGTCGAGCCAGGTCCAGTCGATGCGGCGCAGCACCGGATCCCAGTAGATCCGGAAGGTGTTCCACTCCGTCACGTCGAGCCCGCCGGGCGCGACGTACTCCGGCTTCTCCACCGTCTCGTTCCAGGTGTTGGTCAGCACGGGGTCGCCGCCGGGCCACGTGACGTCGTCGTTCGTCTGCTTCGAGACGAACTCGAAGTCGATCTCGTCGGCGTTCGACTCGTCGAAGCCGTAGGAGAAGAACGAGGTGACCAGCCCGTCGGGATACGCGTCCGACTTGACGCGCGCCTCGACGCGCCAGGCCCGATCCGGCTCGAACTCCAACTGCGTTCGGATCTCGCCGCCCAGGAACGCGACGTTGACCTCCGCCAGATCCCAGGGGTTGTAGAGGTGGTGCTCGATGACGCAGGCGCCGTCCTGCCGGTACGGGAAGGGCCCGGTCGTCGTGCCCGGGTCGGGAAACTGCGTCCGGCCCTGGGTCCACCAGAAGTAACCCGGGTGGTTCACGATCCAGTCCGCAGGGTCCGGCGCACCGCTCCCCTCGAAGTCGTCGCGAAGGACGACCTGGGTCCAGTCGGCGGCGAAGCCGGAGGGCGCGCACAGGGCGAGCCAGGTAAACGCCGCGAGAGCTGCGATGTAGTGACGGGAGGGAATCATCCGGAACTCACGCGGGGGGTGACGTGACCGGGAGGACAGAGCATAGGGCTCGCCGCGCCCGGCGCCGGGCCGGCCCGTTACCGCCGGGGCGCGCTATGTTCCACCGCATGAGCGCCCACCCCGACGGCCTGCGCGTGCTGCTGGTCGTGCACGACCGGCGCACCTGGAAGAACGCTCGCAGCATCGCGTACACGAGCGGATGGGCCTACGAAGACGCCCTACGCGGCCTCGGCGCGCGCGTCACCTGCATCACAACACCGTGGTCGGCGCAGCTTCCCGACGTGCTGGGCCGCGAGAAGTTCGACCAGATCTGGATCCAGCTTCTGCACGCGACCTCGCTGCGGGACGAGTTCTTCCACTGGATGACCGAGGCGGCGCCGATCCGCGTAGGGTTCCTCCAGGAGTCGCTCGAGTACGACGAGTCCCACACCGCCATGCGCGCGGGCTTTCCCGGCGGCGAGTGGAAGGCTCGCGTCAAGGAGCGCAGCCGCTGCATGACGCACATGGTGGCCATCGACGAGGCCGACGCCGTCAGCATCCCGGCCGAGGACGGAATCCCCGCGCTGTGGTGGCCGCAGGCAGTGCCCGAGCGATTCGTGTGCCGGGACATTCCGCCTGCGAACGACAAGCGGGGGGTGTTCGTGGGGCGCCTGTACAACGTGCGGGCCGAAATGCTCGAGCAGCCCGGGATTCGCGAGCACGTCTGGGTGCGCAAGTCACTCGAGTCTCGCACGCTGTACCCGACCCTCTTCAACACGGTGCACGGCACGACGCGACTGCTGTCGCGCATGGGTGCCGGCCGAGCGTTGCTCCCCGGCTACGTGAGCGCGGTGCGCCACATCCGCGAGAAGGTGTTCGCACTGTGGCTCGACACGCTACGCGGAGGCGCGTCGGTCGTGAGCCTTCCCCACACCGTGCACGCTTATCCTGGACGCGTCGTCGAGGCCATGGCCGCCGGCCGGCCGGTGATCGCCTGGCGGGTTCCCGGTCGCCCGCGCTGCACGGAACTCTTCGAGGACGGCCGCGAGATCCTGTTCTACGACCGCGAACATCCGGAGCAGATCATCGCGCACATCGAGCGCGTGGCCGGCGACCCCGGCTACGCGCGCCTGATCGCGGAGCGCGCACGCGCCAAGGTCCTCGAGTTCCACACGTCCGAGAAGAGCGCCGCACAGATCCTCGACTGGATCGACTGCGGCAAGGAACCGGTGTACTCGTGACGCCCGCGGACCTGGACGCCTGGGTACTCTGCGGCGGCAGCGGGACGCGGCTGCGAAGCGAGATCGCGGACCGGCCGAAGCCGCTGGCACCGATCAACGGGCGCATCTTCCTCGACGTCGTGCTCGCCTGGCTCCGCTCGTGCGGCGTCGAGCACTTCGTACTCTGCGCGGGCTTCCTGGCCGAGGCAATCGAACCGGCGCTCCCGGGGCTCCGAAAACACGGCCGAGTGTCGCTGTCCATCGAGGATGAGCCACTCGGCACCGGCGGCGCGCTGCGCAACGCGCTCGCCTGCGGCGATTCGGACCCCATGCTCGTGCTGAACGGCGACTCGATCTGCCCGGTCGACGTGCGCGCGATGCTCGATCGTCACCTGACCGTGGGCGCGGGCCTCACCATGGCCGCGGCGGAGGCACCGTCCACCGCGGACTACGGGCGGCTCCGCGTCGAACCGGACGGGCGCGTGAGCGCCTTCGACGAGAAGGCCCCGGACGCGGGCGGGGGCCTCGTGAACGCCGGCGTGTACCTGGTCGCGAGGTCGCTGTTCTCGAAGTCCGCTCCCGCGGGCCGCTTCTCGCTCGAGACCGACCTCTTTCCGGTGCTCGCCCGCGAGGGGCGCGTCCACGCCTGGACGCACGAGGGCCCGTTCGTCGACATCGGCACACCCGAGCGCTACCGGGACGCCCCTCGACGGCTCCGCGAGATGGGAGTGCTCTAGCGGCGCCGTTGGCCACGACGGAGCCGTACTCACCGAGACCCGGATTGGCTATCGTAGCCGCGGGCCACACCCAGGGAGTCCGGGCACCCCGCGGGGGCCGCCAACTCCAATGCTCGCAACCGGACAGAGTGAATACGATGGGTAGCAGCTACGCGGACCTCGAGCAGAAGGCAGCCTGGATCAGGCACCAGGTCTTCGAGATGTACGTTGCCGCAAAGCGCGGCCACCTGGTCTCCTCGCTCTCTCTAACGGAGATCCTGGTCACGCTCTACTACGGGGGCTTCTACCGCTACGAGCGGGGCAATCCCTCGCCCGACCGTCGCGACCGACTGGTCGTCAGCAAGGGGCACGGCGCCACCACGCTGTATCCGATCCTGGCGGACATCGGCTTCATCGAAGCATCGGAGTTCGACCGCTACGCGCAGGCCGACGGGATCCTACGCATGCACGCGGATCCGAGCATTCCCGGGATCGACTCGGTGGGGGGCTCGCTGGGCCAGGGACTGGGACTGGCGGCGGGCTTCGCGCTGGCCGCGAAGCGGGATGGCATCGATCGGCGCGCATTCGCGATCCTCGGCGACGCCGAACTCTACGAGGGATCCATCTGGGAGACAGCGATCTTCGCCGCCCACAACGAACTCGACAACCTGGTCGCCGTCGTCGACCGCAACCGTCTGGCGATTCTCGGCGAGACCGAGACCCTTCTGCGGCTCGAACCGCTCGAGGAGAAGTTCCGCAGCTTCGGCTGGGCGGCCGTCACTGTCGACGGCCACTCCTTCGAGGCATTGCACGGCGCGTTCGAAGAGACCCTGTCCAGGCCGGCGCGCGTGCCCACGGTGGTGATCGCCGACACGATCAAGGGACGGGGTATCTCGTTCATGGAGAACGACCACGAGTGGCACACCCGGTTTCCGAACGCCGACCAGATCGAGCGGGCGCGGACGGAACTCTCGGCGTACACCCTGCGAGCTGAGGGCTGATGTCGGTCCACGCCATCCAACGCGACGCCTTCATCAACGAGATCACCGAGGCCGCGCTGCAGGATCGGGACGTCTACTTCATCAGCGCGGACATGGGCGCCGTCGCGCTCGACGCCTACCGCGAGAAGCTGCCCGACCAGTTCGTGTTCTCCGGGATCAGCGAGCAGAATACGATCGACGTGGCGGCCGGTCTCGCCGCTTCCGGGAAGAGAGTCTACACGTACGCGATGGCGAGCTTCATTACGGCTCGCTGCTACGAGCCACTCCGCTACATGGTCGGGATGATGTCCCTCCCGATCACAGTCCTTGGTGTGGGCGTGGGGCTCGGGTACGAAGATGCCGGGCCCGCGCACAATACGACCGAGGACATCGCCTTCATGCGGACGCTGCACGGGATCGAGATCCTGTCGCCCGCCGATGTCGAGTCCTCGGTGGAGATCGCACGGCTCACCTACCGGGATCCCGGCTTCCGATACATCCGGCTCGAGCGCCCCAAGCTGCCGGAAGTCTACGGCGGGCGCTTCGCCGAGGCCCTCCCCCGCGGCATGTGCACGCTCGCGGAAGGAGACGAGACTTGCATCGTTGCGAGCGGGTTCATGCTGCACCGGGCGCTCGAGGTCGCGCGCGAATTGAAGCGGGACGGCCTGCGCATCGGGGTGATCGACCTCTTCCGGTCGACCCCGATCGACGGCTCCGTACTGCTCGCTGAGCTGTCGCCATACCGGAACGTGGTCACGCTCGAAGAGCAGGCTCTCGCCGCGGGCATGGGCAGCGCCGTCGTCGAGGTACTCGCCGACGAAGGCGAGCACAAGAACGTCCTGCGGCTGGGACTCCCCGGCCGGTACCTGTTCGAGAACGGGGGTCGCGACTACATCCTGTCGCAGTGCGGGCTCGGCGTGGCCCAGATCGCCGACCGGGTGCGCGCGTTTGCGGCGACGGAAAGTGCCTGAGGTGGTAGCTCCGGACAGGCGCCTGGACGTTCTGTTCATCGAGCCGGACTCGTCCGAGAAGGCCTACCAGGGTCTGCGAGAGAGCTACGCCGCCATCGAGACCCCGACCTGGAGCCTGCTGCTCGCACAGAGCTGCCGTGCCAAGGGCTTCGGAGTCGCCATCCTCGACTGCAAGGCCGAGTGGCTCGACGATGAGAGCGCACTTGCGCGCATCCGCGACGCGAGCCCGCGCCTCGCCTGCTTCGTGGTCTACGGCCAGAACCCGAACTCCGGCACGACGAACATGATCGGCGCGACCCGTCTTGCCGCGAAGCTCAAGCAGGCCCATCCGGACTACCCGATCTGCTTTGTGGGCTCGCACGTGAGCGCGCTGCCGCGAGAGGTGCTGGAACACGACGAAGTCGACATCGTACTCCTCAACGAGGGCGTCTACGCACTGCACAGCCTGCTGGCGTCCGACCTGGACTCCGACCTGCGGACCATCGCGGGGATCGGCTACAAGGACGAAGGCCAGCCCGTGCTGAACCGCCCGGAGCGGATCGTCCCGCAGTCCCTCCTCGAACAGGACCTGCCGGGCTACGCGTGGGACCTGCTCCCCTTCGACAAGAAGCCGTTGGACCTCTATCGCGCACACTTCTGGCACGCGGGGTTCGACCACGACCAACGGACGCCGTTCGCCGCGATCTACACGTCGCTCGGATGTCGATTCAAGTGCGACTTCTGCATGATCAACATCGTCAACCGCACGGACAATGCCGAGGGAGTCGTCGCCTCTGACTCCAGTGTGATGCGCTTCTGGCCGCCCGAGTTCATCCTGCAGGAGTTCGAGGCGCTCGCGAAGATGGGCGTCGAGACACTGCGAATCTCCGACGAGATGTTCTATCTCAACCGGCGGTACTACGAGCCGCTTCTGAACGGGATCATCGACCGTGGCTACGACTTCCGCATGTGGTCGTACTCTCGTGTCGACACGGTGAAGCCGAAATCCCTGGACCTCTTCAAGCGGGCCGGCATCGACTGGCTCACATCGTCGGGTTCCCCGACGACACTCTGGATACCATGCAGGAAACGCTCGACCTGGCACTCGAACTCAACACCGCAATGGCCAACGTGTACCCGTGTCAGGCTCTTCCCGGCAGCGGCCTGCACAGGACCTGCATCGAGAACGGCTGGCGGCTTCCCGACTCCTACGAGGGCTATGCCTTCCTGTCCTACGAGTGCCAGCCCATGCCGACCAAGCACCTTTCCGCCGCCGAGGTTCTCGCCTTTCGGGATCAGGCGTGGCAGACCTACTTCGAGTCGCCTTCCTACCTGGCGTTGGTCGAGCGGAAGTTCGGGGCGGAGCAGCGCAAGAACGTCGAGGACCTGGCACGCATCCGCCTCAAGCGCCGCCTCCTCGGCGACGCACCCCCCGGGGGCATTTGAGCGAGCCCCTTCCCCGGCGCTAGACGTTCGAGAACTGGCTGCGGGGCAGGATCTGGTAGCCGCGCACGAGCTCCGCAATGCCCTTGCCGAGCGAGACGGCCGGCACGTAGCCGGTCTCAGCGAGGCGCGCGTTGCTCACGATGTAGTTGCGCCGGTCGGGATCGCTGCCAATCGCGGCCTCGGTCCACACGAAGTCGGGAACCTCGCGGCGGATCACCTCGCAGAGCTCGGTCTTCGAGAGGTTGGCGTCGTCGAGCCCAACGTTGTACGGGCGCCCCTGCATCGAGTCGAATTTCTGCATTCCGTGGAGGAAGGCACGAGAGATATCGCGCACGTGGATGAAGTTGCGCTTGAAGTGGGGCTCGAACAGCACGATCGCCCGATCGGTGACCGCCCGGTAGGTGAAGTCGTTGACGAGCAGGTCGAGGCGCATGCGCGGGCTGATGCCGAAGGCCGTGGCGAGCCGGAACGTGAGGGCTTGCCCGGCGTCGAGCAGGCGCTGCTCGGCCTCGACCTTGAGTCGCCCGTAGAGAGACACCGGGCGCAGCGGCGTCTCCTCGGTGCAGTGAATGCCCTCTTCGCCCACGCCGTAGCCGCTGTTCGTCGTCGGGTAGAGGATGCGCTGGCCCGAGCCCCGGATGCGGAGCAGCGTGCCGATCGCGTCGACGATCACGGCGCGTGCGGTCTCGGGATCGCGGTCGCACAGTGGCGCGCCGGTCAGGCACGCGAGCGGGATGATCCAGTCCGCCTCGGCGCAGAGTGGCTTGAGCCGCGATTCATCGCGGGCGTCCCCGCGCTCGATCCGCAGGCGCTCGTCGTGCACCAGATCGAGCAGCGAGGTCTGGCCGAACATGAAGTTGTCCAGCACGGTAACGGCGTAGCCCGCGCGGAGCAGCTCCCCGACGAGGATCGAGCCGACATAGCCGGCGCCGCCGGTGACGAGAACGCGTTCGATGACACACCTCCAGCGGCCCCACCCCGGAGCCCTTGCCCGGCCCGGAGACTAGTGCAAGCCTGTTTCGCGGGTCAACAGCCGGGCGGCCACATGAGGCTGCAGGGAGCTGCAAGGGGCGACATGCGCATCTCTTTCGGAGAACTCCGGATCGGCGAGGCTGCTCGCCAGCGCATCCAGACCTGTCTCGACAAGCACTGGGTCTCGGAGGGCGAGAACGTCGCCGAGTTCGAGCGCTCGTTCGCCTCGCACTTTGGCTATGCGCACGCCGTCGCTACGAGCTCAGGAACCGATGCCGTCCTGGTCGCCTGCGCCTCGCTCTACGACAGCGGCGCCGAGCGCGGCGACGAGATCATCGTGCCGGCCTGCTCCTTCGTCGCCACCTCGAACGCCGTGCTCGCGGCGGGTTTCATGCCGCGCTTCATCGACGTGGACCGCGCCACCTACAACATCGATCCCTCACAGATCGAGGCGGCGATCACGCCGCGCACACGCGCCATCCTGGTCGTGCACACGATGGGCAAGCCCT
>JAFDDB010000013.1 GCA_019311115.1 Deltaproteobacteria bacterium | reverse complement strand
TCTCCTCACCGGAGGAGATATGACGGCGATCACACTCGGGGCCTGCCCCGGGGGGCCTTCCGGAAGTCACTCAGGCCTCGAGCCTATCACGGACACGGCGCAGGAGGTCGAGCAGGGCTTGCCGCTCATCGGCGGAGAGCGTCTCCAGAATCTCAACTACACACATTGGAGGGGGTCGCCATCGTCTCACAGATACGACGTGACACGCCGGAAATTCGCTACGAAGTGGTCATATGTCTGCGTAGATCGTCGAGGACCACACCTTTACATCTTTGCCGCAACGAAGGGATCACTTTCGTGTGTCGTTGCGCCCCGGGCGGGCAGTTCACGTGTAGATTTCGCGCGCGCGCGGAACCCAACCAGATCCCGATCACCGAGGCTGCGGCTTGAGGGACAGCGTCAGTGAGTTAGGCCGCGCAGGGCGGAGGCCGCTGCCACCCCGTCGAATTCTGGTGCCGTCTAGTGCCGTGGTGCCGTCGCTCTGTGCCGCTGTATGCACCCGCCTGCAAGGCCGGAGACGCAACCCCCCGTCATTCCTCGGGGTCGTCGCGTTCTCTTAATCGGCCGGTCCCCGGTTCGATCCCGGGCGCGCTCACCACCGAGGCCATAGCGAGCCGGTGCGGAAGTCGGTGAGGAAGACCTCGAGAACCGGATGGCCCGCAATGAAACGGAGCGACTCACGAGGGGGCTAACTCCGCGGAATGGCTTACCGAGCGATACGGCGCGGAACGCGGTAGAACGTCTGGCGCTGATCCGAAGTCAGGTGCTCTATCCAATTGAGCTACGGGCGCGCGAGGGGGAACGTAGCGGACCGGCTCGGAATTCCGCACGCCCGGGCTCGCTCGGCCCCGCCCTGCCCTGCCCTACTGGCAGAGATGGGGCGCGTCGAACTGGACCTGGGCGTAGGGCGGCGCGAAGCCGGACCAGAGCCTCAGCTCCAGACCGTCGCCGCTGTCGCAGGCTCCGTCTCGATTCACGTCGCAGTACGCGGCGTCGAACGAGATCGCGGGCGGTGCGAAGCCCGCGTGGAGGGTGAGCTCGAGTCTGTCGGTGGAGTCGATGACGCAATCGCGATTCACGTCGCCGCAGAGGCACGCGCACGGGACGCCGTCGGGTCTCACGCTCTGGGCCGCTCCCTGTGCGTTCACTTCCTGGCCCGGGTTGGCCACGGGGATGCAGTTGTCGCAGGCGTCGCCGAGACTGTCGCCGTCCACATCTGTCTGGGTGTGGTTCGCGACCCGGAGGCAGTTGTCCAACGGGTCTGGCACGAGGTCCTCGTCCTGGTCGGGCGGGTGCAGCGCTTCGCAGTAGCCGAGCGGATCGAACTCCACGGCGGGCGCCGCGAAGCCGGACCAGAGCGTGATCTCGAGGCCGTCGCTCGAGTTGCAGGCGCCATCTCCGTTGACGTCGCAGTAGTCCTCGTCGAAGTGGACGGCCGGGGACTCGAATCCCACCCGCCGTACGATCTCGAGCGCGTCGGACGTGTCCAAGACACAGTCCCGATTCACGTCGCCACAGATGCAGGCGCAGCCCGCTCCTCCGTAGTCGCGCGCGCCACCGGCGGCGAGAGCCTGGCTCGGATCCGCGACGAACTGGCAGACGTCACATAGGCTCCCGATCCCGTCCCCGTCGAAGTCGAACTGGTTCTCGTTGCCGATCGTCGGACAGTTGTCGCACACGTCCCCGAGCGAGTCTCCGTCGGGCAAGGCCTCCTGACCCGGGTTGGCGTGGAGGGGGCAGTTGTCCGCACCGTTCACCAGGCCGTCGTGATCTATGTCGTAGTCGATGCTGAAGGGCTGCCGTGGCAGCCACGTGGCGCCCTCGCGCTCCGGGTCGCCGTCGAACCAGGCTTCGGGCGAGTTCGGCTCCTGCGCCGCCCGCCAGGGCGAGAACGCCTCGACCTCGACCTCGTCGATCCCGTTCGGATCGCTGTAGAAGCGGACAAGGCTCAGCCAGTGCAGGCCGACCCGGCCCTCGAGCTCCTGCATCCTCTGCCAGTCGCTTCGCACGAAGAGCATGTCGTACGACGTGGACGTGGCCTCGTGATCGACCGGCCGGATACTCACCTCTCCGAGTTCGAAGTGCCCCCACACGCTCATGAAGATCCGGTCGGCGTTCGGCGCCCCGAACTGACTCCACCCGGCCCGACTCGTTCCCTGGAGGTTCACACCGTTGAACATCTTGTGCTTCAGGAAGATCACGGGCAGCGAGGCGTACTCTGGCCGGCCGATGAGTGCGTCCGCCCACGCTGCGTGATCGCTCAGGTCTCCCTGCTCGAACGGCATTCCCACGACGAGCACGTCTCGGCCACCCAGGTCGAACTTCCACGCATGCGAGATGACGAAGTAGATCGGGCCGACGAACGACTCGATGTAGCCGGGAGTCCCCGTCATCTGCGAAGGGCCGTAGAACTGGGCGAAGCCCTTCTTCGGATCCAGCGGGTTGTTCGCGTCGAGCCCTCCGTCGTTGTCGTGATTTCCCTGGACGATGGCGTTCGGAACTCCGTGGTCTCTGAGTCGCGCCCACTGGGTATTGAAGTTCGTCCACTCGGTGGCCGTCTCCCAGAGGGCCCTGGCGCACGAGAAGCACCGATTCCCGACGGAGAAACAGCCGGTCGCCTCACCCGTCGGGCAGACCCCGTCGTCGGGCGGGTCGCTCGAGCGGCAGTCCATCCAGGAAGTGATCCGCGCTGGCGTCAGCCACCGCGCCCGCACAGGCGGCGGGATCCAGCGGGTAGGACGTCCGATAGCCGTTCTGGATGGCATCCCCGACGTGGAGCACGAAGTCGATGTTCTCGGCTTCGCGGTTCGCGATCACCCAGTCCACCATCACCACGAACTTCGCGTAGTCCGAGGGTCGTCCGTTCCAGACTAGGTGCTGTGTGTCGCCGAAGACGACGACCGTGCGGTACGGGGGCTCGGCCGCCGCCGCAGAGGCCCAAGCGAAAGCCAGCACCAGCGACACGGCGGCGGCCCGAATCGACCCCGTTCGCGCCCTGTCCGCTGCCCGACGCACGGGCGCAGAATCTCACGCGGATCGCCGCCCTGGCGTGCGCGCCGTCACTTCGACCGTCGCGCCAGCGACGGGGATCAGTCCGCTCCGCTCTCCTCGTTCGCGCGGCTGACCAAGTGCACGCCAGCCCGGAACATGAAGATCGGGCCCAGGCCAATGAGGGCGGTGTAGAGGATCGGGGCGAGGAGTGCCGAGGCCGCACCGGCCAGCCCTTCCTCAGGGCTTCGCGCGACGTTGAAGCTGCCGATCAGGAAGCCCGTGTACGCGACGAAGACGATGTAGACCCACTCCATCAGGTTGAAGCCGAGGCGCCTGTTCAGTCGTACCATTTGGTATCCCCTGGTCTGGCCGCACATCGACGGCAGGTAGGGTCAGACTACGCCTGTCGGCACGAGGCGCTATGAGCGGCGTCATAGCGGCCCGGGCGGCCCCGGGGCCCGGCTGCGGCCTCCCGCGCAGGCCTTATACTGCCGGAATGGCCCTCTCGCTGCCGCTGCCGCTCTCGATTCGTGAACGAATCGACGAGGTGAGCGACCGGATCAAGCAGATCCCGACCGAGCTCAACGAGTACGGCTACGACGAGTTCGGCCTGGAGCCGGAGTGGTGCGCCCGGCTCGCCTGGAGCAGCATCCTCCTCTACCACTACTACTTCCGGGTGGAGACGCGCGGCATCGAGAACGTGCCGCCCGGACGCGTCTTGCTGATCGGCAACCACGCCGGCAACACGCTGCCGATGGACGGCGCCATGCTCTGGCTCGCCATGCTGCTCGAGGCCGAGCCGCCCCGGATCACACGCGGCATGGCGGAGTTCTACCTGCCGCGCATCCCCTGGTACAGCCAACTGATCCGGCGCGTGGGCGCCGTGGTCGGCACGCCCGAGAACTGTCGGCGCCTGCTCGAATCGGAAGAGGCGATCATGGTCTTCCCCGAGGGGCACCGCGGCTTCATCAAGCCGTACAGCAAGGCGTACCAGCTACAGCGCTTCGGCTCGGGCTTCGCACGGCTCGCGCTCGAGACCAAGACGCCGATCGTCCCGGTGGGAATCGTCGGCTCCGAGGAGCAGTCGCCCGGGCTCTACGACTCCAAGTTCCTGGGTCGCCTGATCGGCTCACCCGCCTTCCCGATCACGGCGACCTTTCCGCTGCTCGGACCGCTCGGCTTCGTGCCTCTGCCGGTGAAGTACCGGCTCCACTTTGGTGAGCCGATCTGGCTCGAGGGCGACGCACAGAGCGACGACGTGCACGTGCGCGAGCAGGTCGACCGCGTGCGCGACAACATCTCGCTGCTGGTAGAAGAAGCGCTGGAGCGGCGGCGCGGCTGGTTCGGCTAGCCCGCGCGGTGGGGATCTCGGACCCCTTCGAGGCCGTCGTCTGGTACCTCGCGTTCGTCGTCGCCGTGACGGCGCACGAAGGCGCGCACGCGCTGGTCGCACACCTGGGCGGCGACTCGACGGCGTATGCCGCGGGGCAGGTGTCGCTGAACCCGATTCCGCACATGCGCCGCGAGCCCTTCGGCATGATCCTGGTGCCGCTGATCACGGTGTTCATGCGCGGCTGGCCGATCGGCTGGGCGAGCACGCCCTACGACCCGATGTGGGAGCAGCGCTACCCGCGCCGAGCCGCGTGGATGGCGGCCGCCGGCCCGGGCGCGAACCTGGCGTTGGCGCTGCTGTCGCTGCTGCTGCTGCGCGCGGGGCTCGAGTCGGGTCTCTTCTTCGCACCCGACCGCGTCTCGTTCTCGAGCTACGTGGGCGCCGACACGCAACTGCTCCAGAACTTCGGCCGCTTCCTGTCGATGCTGTTGACCGTCGACGCGGTGCTCTTCCTGTTCAACCTGATCCCGGTGCCGCCGCTCGACGGCGCCGCGATCCTGGGCCTCGTGCTTCCCCAGGAGACGGCCCTGCGTCTGCGCGAGACGCTGAGCACCGGACCGGCGGCGCTCTTCGGCCTGGTCGTCGCGTGGATGCTGTTCGCGCAGATCGGCGGACCACTCTTCAGCACGCTCGTGGCGCTGATCCACGGGGGCGGCATCTACGGCTGAGCGTGCACGTCTACGACTGAGCGTCTACGTCTAACGCTGAGCGTCCAGGAAGGCGCGGATCCGCGGCACGATCCGGTCTGCCGCGTCCTCTTGCAGGTAGTGCCCGGCGCGGTCGAGTTCGAGGACGGGCGCGTCGGGGAACCGGCTGCGCCACTCGGCGAGCAGCGCCGGCCCGAAGAAGCGATCTCGCATTCCCCAGACGATCAGCACGGGGCCGCGGAACGAGCGCAGGTAGGCGTCGGACCGCTCCAGCAACCGCGTCACCGGGTCGTCGGGGCCGCGCGGAATCAGGCGGGGAAACGCCAGCGTCCCCGCGCGGTCGTCCCAGCTGCCCTGCACCTCGCGGTATGCGCGCAGCACCTCGGGCGTGCGTCGTTCGGGGCGCGCGATCGCCGCGGGAATGACCGCGCGCTGGAAGAGCCCGAGACCCTGTACGAGTTGCTCGCCGAGCACGGGCGCGCGCAGCACGCGGAGCGCCAGCGGGAGCCCGACGTTCGGCGTCCGTGAGAAGCCGACCGTGTTCATCACCACCAGGGCGCGCACGCGGTCGGGATGGCGCATCGCCACGCCCAGACCGATGGGCCCGCCCCAGTCCTGCATCACCAGCGTCACCTCGCGCAGGTCGAGTACCTCGACGAGCGTGGACACGTCTTCGATGTGGCCTTCGATGGAGTAGGCGCCCGGGTCGGGAAGCTTCTGCGACAGCCCGAAGCCGATCAGGTCCGGCGCCACGACGCGCGAGCGGTCGGACAGCCCGCGCAGGAACTCACGGTACAGGAACGACCAGGTCGGGTTGCCGTGCAGGCAGAGCACGGGGTCGCCCGCGCCGACGTCCGCGTAGTGCATTCGGCCGTGCGGCGTGTCGACGAAGCGGTGCTCAAAGGGATAGGCCTCTTCGAGGCCCAGTTGCTCGATCGCCCGCCGCGCCTCTTCCGCGTCGCGCGGCTGGCTCGCGACGCGCGGGCGCGTCGAGGCGCCGGCGTAGACACCGAGTCCGACGGCGTAGCCGATCAGCCCCAGCGCTGCGAGAGCGAGCGCTGCGTTTCGGAGGGCCCCCATCGGCCGCAGCTTAGCACTGCCCCGGCGTGCGGAGGGCCCCTGACCCAGAGCCGTCGAGTCAGTCGGCTTCGGGGGCGGGCGCGGGTGACTCGATGCGTACGTCGAGCCGGCCGTCGCTCACGTCCACGCGGACGGTCGCGCCGTCGCGCGCCTCGCCGGCGAGCAGCGCCCGGGCGATGCGAGTCTCGACCTCGCGCTGAATGAACCGCCGCAGCGGACGCGCACCGTACACGGGGTCGAAGCCCTCGCGCGCGATCAGCTCGCGGGCGGCGGGGCTCAGCTCGAGGCCGACCTTGCGGTCTTCGAGCCGTCCCTGCAGCTCCTTCACCATCAGGTCGACGATCTGCTCGATCTCGCCCAACTGGAGCGGCTTGAACAGCACGATCTCGTCCACGCGGTTCAGGAACTCGGGCCGGAAGTGCTGGCGCATCTCGCGCATCACCTGGTCGCGCGCCGCCTCTTCGATCTCGCCGTCGGCGGTCACGCCTTCGAGCAGGACCGGCGAGCCGATGTTGCTGGTCATGATGATGATGCAGTTCCGGAAGCTGACGGTGCGGCCGTGCGAGTCGGTGGCGCGCCCGTCGTCGAGCACCTGGAGCAGCACGTTGAACACGTCGGGGTGCGCCTTCTCGATCTCGTCGAAGAGCACGACCGAGTACGGCTTGCGGCGCACGGCCTCGGTGAGCTGGCCGCCCTCTTCGTAGCCGATGTAGCCGGGAGGCGCGCCGATCAGGCGGCTGACCGCGTGCTTCTCCATGTACTCGCTCATGTCGATGCGCACGATGTTCTCTTCGCTGTCGAAGAGCGACGCCGCGAGCGCGCGCGCCAGCTCGGTCTTGCCGACGCCCGTCGGCCCCAGGAAGATGAACGATCCGATCGGCCGTCGCGGGTCCTGCACGCCCGCGCGGGCGCGCAGGATGGCGTCGGCCACCAGACCGACGGCCTCGTTCTGTCCGATCAAGCGCTCGTGCAGCACGTCGTCCAGGCGGAGCAGCTTCTCGCGCTCGCTCTCGACCAGCCGCGAGACGGGGATGCCCGTCCAGCGCGAGACGATCTCGGAGATCTCGTCCTCGGTGACCTCTTCGCGGAGCAGGCGTTTTCCGCCGCTGCTGGCCGCGAGGCGCTCGTCCTCGGCCTGGATCTGCGCCTCGATCTCGGGAAGCTCCCCGTGGCGCAGCTCCGCCGCGCGGTTCAGGTCGTAGTCGCGCTCGGCCGCAGCCAGCTCGGTCTGCATGCGCTCGCGCTCCTCACGCAGCTCCTGCGTCTGGCGCAGCTTGGCCTTCTCGGTCTCCCACTGCGCGCGCAGCGTCGCGTCGTGCTCGCGCGCGTCGGCCAGCTCCTTGCGCAGCGCTTCGAGCCGCTCGCGCCCGGCGTCGTCCTTCTCCTTGGCGAGCGCCGCCTCTTCGATCTCGAGCTGCATGATGCGCCGGGTCACGTCGTCGAGCTCGGCGGGCAGCGAGTCGATCTCGGTGCGGATCATGGCGAACGCCTCGTCGACCAGGTCGATCGCCTTGTCGGGCAGGAAGCGGTCGGTGATGTAGCGGTCCGAGAGCGTGGCCGCGGCCACCAGCGCGCTGTCCTCGATGCTCACGCCGTGGTGCAGCTCGAAGCGCTCGCGGAGCCCGCGCAGGATCGACACCGTGTCCGCGACGTCGGGCGGGTCGACCACGATCGGCTGGAAGCGGCGCTCGAGCGCGGCGTCCTTCTCCAGGTGCTTGCGGTACTCGTCGAGCGTGGTCGCGCCGATGCAGTGGAGCTCGCCGCGAGCGAGCATCGGCTTCAAGAGGTTGCCGGCGTCCATGGCGCCTTCGGCGGCGCCCGCACCGACGATCGTGTGAAGCTCGTCGATGAAGAGCAGGACCTGTCCCTCGCTCTCCTTTACCTCGTGGAGGACGGCCTTCAGCCGCTCCTCGAACTCGCCGCGGTACTTGGCGCCGGCGATGAGCGATCCCATGTCGAGCGCGATGAGCTTGCGGTCCTTGAGGCCCTCGGGCACGTCGCCGCGCACGATGCGCTGCGCGAGCCCTTCGACGATGGCGGTCTTGCCGACGCCGGGCTCGCCGATCAGCACCGGGTTGTTCTTGGTCTTCCGCGACAGGATGCGGATGGTGCGGCGTATCTCCTCGTCGCGGCCGATCACCGGGTCGAGCTTTCCGTCGCGCGCCGCCTCGACCAGGTCGCGGCCGTACTTGGTGAGCGCCTCGTAGCTGCCCTCGGGATCGGCGCTGGTCACGCGCTGGCTGCCGCGCACCTCGGAGAGGGCCTCGAGCATGCGCTCGCGCGTGATGTTGAACTCGGCGAAGACGCGCCCGGCCAGCGTGTCCTGGCCCTCCTGGACGAGCAGCAGGAGCAGGTGCTCGACCGACACGTACTCGTCCTGGAACTGCTTGGCGATGTCCTCGGCCTGCGCGCCGAGCCGCTGGAGCCGTGGCGTGATGTAGATCTTGCCCGCTTCGGCGCCGGGGCCCGAGACGCGGGGCTTCTTTTCCAGCTCGTCCTCGAGTCGCTTGCCGAAGGCGTCGGGCGATACGCCCATCTTCTCGAAGAGCCGCCCGGTCAGGCCCTCTTCCTGGCGCACCAGCGCCAAGAGCAGGTGCTCACCGTCCACCTCGGTGTGCCCGAAGCGGGCGCCGATGCTCTGCGCCTCCGTCAGGGCTTCCTGGCTCTTCCGGGTGAATCGCTCGACGTTCATTCCACCTCCCCGAGGCACCGCCGATCCGGGCGATGTCCCTCGCTCGGGCCGAACCTCGGCACAGGCCCTGTCGTGTCAAACCCCCGAGAACGGGCCCGCAGGGGGTGCGCAGCGGCCTCCAGCACGGCGGCGCAGCAGCCCCGGCCGGCCCCGTCTTCCCGATGGGCGTCCCGCCAGAGATGCCCTAAGATGGCCGCCGCTGCGCCGGGCGCGTCCCGCCCGGCACCTCTCGGTGGGTGTAGCTCAGTTGGTTAGAGCGCCAGGTTGTGGTCCTGGAAGTCGGGGGTTCGATTCCCCTCACCCACCCCAAGTAGCGCGTCGACCTACCGACCTACGTAGCTCCCGTCCGGCGCGAGGACGCAGCGGCTCCCCGCTACGTATGTCCCGTCGGGGCAGAGGATCATGCCCTTGCCACCCTCGATGTAGTCACCTTTCGGCGTGAGTCTCGAGCTGGAGCCGCCCGGCACGTAGCTCCCGTCCGGCGCCAGGGTGCAGCCCGATCCCTGTCCCACATAGCTCCCGTCCGGACAGAGCCTGCACGGCCCCTGACCCACGTACGAGCCATCCGGACAGAGCGTCTGCGCCGAGGCGGCCGACGGGACCAGCAGCCACAGGGCGGCCATCAGTGTGACCGTGAACGACGAACTCCTCATGCTCCTCCCCTCCTCGAATTCGATCCTAGCCGACCTACACGTGCGGGAGCACGTCGCGGGCGACGCGTTCGAGGACTTCGTAGCGGGGGTCGAAGGGCGGCAGGATCATGACCTGGTCGAGACCTGCGGCGTCGAGGGATTGCAGGCGCTCGACGACCTGCTCGGCCGTTCCGACGAGGCAGCTGGCCTCGATGAGTTCGCGAGTGACGAAGCGCTCCTCTTCGGGGATGACCCAGCAGTTGTGGCCGGCGTGGATGCGTTGGTGGAGGCGCTCTTTCGGGAGCGCGGCGAGCATCGCGCAGTAGTCGTCCCAGATGTCGGCGGCGAAGGCGGGCGGGGTCCGTCCGAGCTGGCGCCACTGGTCGTACGCGAAGTGCAGCGTCGCCATCGCGAAGGCGCCGCACTCGTGACGTGCGCGCGGAGAGTCGGGCGCCTCGCCCGGGTCGAGCACGACGATCGTCGTGAGCGCGCTCGTGTAGTACGCACTCCGGTCGAGGCTGCGGCCGGCGTCGGCGGCTCCCGCCTCGATCTGCTTCCAGAAGTACTCCATCACCGCGGCGTTGGGCGGCATCGCCAGGACCGCCCCGTCCCCGTGCCGGCCCGCGAGGCCCAGCGAGCGTGGACCGAAGCCCGAGACGTACATGGGAATGGGGTCTTCGAAGTTCACGAAGCCACGGTCTGGCATGAGGTGCCGGATCGGAACCTCGGCGCCCCGGTCGTCGAGCATCGACTCGTCGCCGCGAAGCAGCGGCCGGAGTGTGGTCAGGTAGCGGTCGAACTCACGGATGCGGTGCGGCGGCTGGCCCATGATGCGCATCGCCGTGTTGCCGGCGCCCACGCCCAGGAAGGTCCGGCCCGGGGCCAGCGCGTTGATGGTCGCGATCGAGGCCGCGGTCACCGGTGCGGGACGCGTGCCCGTGATGGCGACGCCCGTGCCGATCTTGATCGACTCGGTGCGGTCCGCCACCAGCGCCAAGGTCGCGTAGCAGTCGGACCAGATCATCTGGCTGTCGGCCAGCCACGCGTGCGAGTAGCCGAGCGCCTCGGCGCGCACGACGTAGTCGATGTCGCCGATGTGCGAGGCGACGCAGACTCCCAGATTCACGGCTGGCTCCCAGTCGATGCCGGCACGGCCCGAGTCTACGCGCCCCCCAGGACATCGCACAAAACGCTGATTCTGCTCGGCCTATCGGCTCGGGCTCCGCTGCCCCGGGCCGGTAGACGCCTCGTATGACAGGGCTCATACAGCCGTGCGGCCCGAGGTGGTTCCATTGACTCCGAAATCAATCCGGGCGCCGATTCGCACCCGGGCAACCCCGAGCAGGCAGGAATCATGACGAGCCAGAACACGACCCGGACCGGCGCCGCATTCAACCCCGACACGTTGCGAGAGAAGTACCGCCAGGAGCGGGACAAGCGCCTTCGCGACGATGGCAATGACCAGTACCTCGAGATCAAGGGCACGTACGAGCACTTCCTGGACGATCCCTACGTCGAGCCCGGCTTCACGCGTGAGCCGCTCACGGACGAGGTCGAGGTCGTCATCATCGGCGGCGGGTTCGGCGGACTGCTGACCGGCGCGCGGCTGCGCGAGGCCGGTGTCGAGGACATCCGCTTCATCGACACCTGCGGCGACTTCGGCGGCACCTGGTACTGGAACCGCTACCCCGGCATCGCCTGCGACATCGAGTCCTACATCTACCTGCCGCTGCTCGAAGAGACCGGCTATATGCCGAAGCAGAAGTACTCGGCCGGAGACGAGATCCTCGAGCACAGCCAGCGGATCGCGAAGCACTACGACCTGTACCGCGACGTGTGCTTCCAGACGAAGATCGAAGAGCTGCGGTGGGACGAGGAGATCTCGCGCTGGATCATCTCGACCAACCGTGGCGACCGCATGAAGGCCCACTACGTGGCCATGGCGCTCGGGCCGCTCAACCAGCCCAAGCTCCCCGGCATCCCCGGCATCAACGACTTCAAGGGTCACACCTTCCACGCCTGCCGCTGGGACTACGACTACACCGGCGGCGACTCCCACGGGAACCTGACGGGTCTCGCGGGCAAGCGCGTCGGCATCCTCGGGACCGGCGCAACGTCGGTCCAGGTCGTGCCGCACGTGGGCGAGGCCGCGGAGCAGCTCTACGTGTTCCAGCGCACGCCGTCGTCGGTGGACGTGAAGCACAACGATCCCACCGATCCGGAGTGGGTGAAGAGCCTGAAGCCCGGCTGGCACCAGCACCGCATGGACAACTTCAACATCCTCGTGTCCGGCGGCTTCCAGGAAGAGGACCTGGTGAACGACGGGTGGACCGAGATCATCCGAAACCTGCTCGTCATGGTAAAGAACGAGGACGAGCCCGACCTGTCCCCCGAAGAGCTCATGAAGAAGATGGAGCTCGCGGACTTCCAGAAGATGGAGCAGATCCGCGCGCGCGTGGACGAGGTGGTCGAGGACAAGGAGACGGCCGAGGCGCTGAAGCCGTACTACCGGCAGTTCTGCAAGCGGCCGTGCATCCACAATGAGTACCTGCCGACCTTCAACAGGCCGAACGTCACGCTGGTGGACACGAAGGGCCAGGGCGTCGACCGGATCACGGAGAAGGGCGTCGTCGTGGACGGCAAGGAGTACGAGGTCGACTGTCTCATCTACGCCAGCGGCTTCGAGGTGGGAACCTCGTACACGCGGCGCGCCGGCTACGACATCATCGGGCGCGGCGGGAAGAGCCTGGAGCAGAACTGGAGCGACGGCGTCAAGTCCTTCCACGGCATGCACGTCAAGGACTTCCCGAACTGCTTCATCATGAGCAACGCGCAGTCCGGCTTCACGCCGAGCTACCCGCACATGCTCAACGAGCAGGCCAAGCACATCGCCTACATCCTGAAGAACGCCATCGACAACAAGGTCAACACCATCGAGACGTCGCCCGACGCGCAGAAGGAGTGGATCGAGACGATCATCAGCGTCGCGCGAGGCCGGAATGACTTCCTGCAGAACTGCACGCCGGGCTACTACAACAACGAGGGCAAGCCCAACGACCGCACCGCCCAGGACGGCTTCTACGGAGGCGGCTCGGTCGCCTTCATCAAGCTCTGGGACGACTGGCGGGCCGAAGGCAGCCTGAAGGGCCTCGAGCTCAGCTAGTCCCCGATTCCACCCCCACATCTGCGCCCCCGGGGGCGCCCCGTGGGGCGCCCCGGGGGCGCGCTTGCGTGTACGGGGCGATTGCTCCGACAATCGCGCTCCGCGTCCGATGATGGTGGCGACGACGGTCGCAATCCGGGTGGCGCGATGGCGGCGGCGCGATGAAGATGGCGCGATGATCTCCAGGTGAGGGCGGCGATGGGCGCGGGGGCGGGCGTTTGACCACGGAGGACGGACTCGCCTGGGAGCGGGAGCACGGATTCGGCTCGCTGCTGCTCGGAATCTCGCTCTGCTCGGTGGCGGTGCTGATGCAGGAGATCCTGCTGACGCGCATCTACTCACTCACCATCTGGTACCACCTGGCCTACCTGACGGTCAGCACGGCGCTGCTCGGTTTCGGCGCGGCGGGCTCTCTGCTGGCAAGCTACCCCTGGCTGCTCGAGAACGGTGCGCGACGCCTGTCCTCGGGATGCGCGGCTGCGGCCGGCATCGCGCTGGTGGCGGCCATGGCGATCCTGGGACCGCGGCCTCTCGATCCCGACCGGCTGCTGTCCGACCCGGGGCCCCTGCTGCTCGGGCTGCTCGGCTACTACGCGCTCACGACCGCCCCGTTCTTCCTGGCGGGGATCGCGATCGCAGCGCCGCTCTCGGCGCACCCGAAGCGCGCCAACCGCCTGTACGCGGCCGACCTGCTCGGCGCGGGACTCGGCTGCGCTCTCGCGGTGGCCGCTCTTACCTGGGTCGACGGCGCAGCTGCGGTGGCGCTGTGTGCGGCGCTCTTCTTCGCCTCGGCCGCGGCGTACGCACCCAGACGCCGAAACGCCGCCATCTACGTGGCGGCCGCCGCGCTGCTCGTCGTGTCGTCGCCCGCGGCCGACCGCCTGATCGAGTTCAAGCCCAGCTCGAGCAAGGCGCTCGCCGTCTCGCTCCAGAACCCCCGCACCCAGGTGCTGTACACGCGCTGGAGCCCGGTCAATCGCGTCGACCTGTTCCGCGAGCCGGGCAGCCGCGGCGGTTGGTGGGGCGCCAAGGGCATCTCGCCCCACTACCGCGGGCCGAAGCCGCGCACCATGTCGATCCAGTACGACGGACACAACGGCAGCGACGTGTTCGAGTGGAGAGGGCCCGGCTCCTTCGAGATGCTCGACCACCACGTCCTGCGGACGCCCTACGTGGTCCGCGAGCGGCCGTCGGTCCTCGTGATCGGCGTCGGCGGCGGAGTCGACATGGTGAACGCGCTGCGTCGCGGCGCGAGCCACGTGATGGGCGTCGACCTGCAGCCGATCACGATCGAGCTGCACAACGGCATGCTCAAGGGCTGGATGGGGGGACTCCTGCAGAGCCCGCGGGTCAGCCTGGTCGCGGCCGAGGGCCGCCACTACGTGCGCTCGAGCGGCCAGCAGTTCGACCTGGTGCAGATCACGGCCGTCGACACGTTCTCGGCACAGAGCACGGGCGCCTACGTGCTAGCAGAGAGCTACCTGTACACGGTCGAGGCGTTCGAGGACTACTTCCAGCACCTGAACGACGACGGCGCAGTCTCGTTGATCATCGGCGACTCGATCTACGAGGACGCCTCGCTCGCCCCGCCCCTGGTCACGCGCCTGACGCTGGTTGCGCGCGAGGCACTCGAGCGTGCGGGAAGCGCCGACCCGGGCCAACACCTCCTGATCGTCGCGCACCCCAGCATCTACGGCGGGACCGAGGACGGCGGCGTACGCCGCGGCACCTGGGTGCAGAACCTGATCGCCAAGAAGACGCCCTTTACCGCCGACGAACTGACGCGCGTGCGCCGGTTCGTCGAGGAAGAGGGCTTCCAGACCCGCCTGGCTCCCGGCCTGCCGGGACAGCCCGCGCTCGCACGGATCGTGCAGTCCGGGCCGGCGGAGCGAGCTGCGGCGCTCGCGGCTCAGCCCTTCATCGTCGAGCCCGTGACCGACGACCGCCCCTTCTTCTTCCACGTGCTGCCGTGGGGGAGCCTGCTCGAGGGCAAGGACATCTTCTGGATGTTCCCGGGCTCCGCCACGGGCCAACTCGTGCTTCTCGCGATGCTCGGTCAGTCTCTCCTGCTCGGCGCACTCCTCATCCTCGCGCCGCTCGCGCGCAGCGGCATGGGCGCGTTGGCACGCGGCACGGCGTTCCGCTTCCTGCTCTACTTCCTGGGCCTCGGGCTGGGCTTCCTGCTGATCGAGATCAGCTTCGTGCAGAAGTACGTGCTGGTACTGGGGTACCCCACGTACTCGCTGTCGGTCACCATCTTCTCGCTGCTGATCTTCGCAGCGCTCGGCGCGTACCTGAGTGAGTACGGCTGGGAGCGTCCGCGGGCCTTCCTGACGGGCCTGCTCGCGGTCACCGCGACGCTGATCGTCATCGAGGTGTTGCTCCTGCCCTGGATCCGCGACTGGTCTCTCTCGTCACCGCTGCCGGTGCGCATCGCGATCACCGCGGGGCTCCAGCTTCCTCTCGGAATCACGCTCGGCATGTACTTTCCCACCGGGCTCGAACTGCTGCGGCGCATCGAGCCGCGCCTCATCCCGTGGGCCTGGGCGGTGAACGGCGTCGGCTCCGTCATCGCCACCGTGCTCGCCGTGATCCTGGGGATCGAGTTCGGCTTCTCGGCGGTCGCGCTGATCGCGATCGGCGTGTACGCAGTGGGGACGATCCCGGTGGTCATCGCGCTCCGCGAAGGCGGGTCGCTGGCGCGACCGACGACGTGAGCGACCGTCCGCCACCCGGCGCGAACACGACCGACACCGATTCGGCGGGCGTCTACGACGGACTCAGCGCCGACGCGCTCGGCTACGGCGACCTGCCGCGCGCGGCGCCGCCTCGGCAAGCTGCGCCGCGTCCTTCGTCGGTGCGCGGGTGGCTCGTTCTCGCCGCCGTGATTGCAGTCCTCGCGGCCGCGACGTGGCTGCTCGCCCGCGGGTCCGCGTGATAGCATCGGCCGTCATCGACGCTCGGAAGGAGACGCCAGCCATGCCGAAGGGCGAGTCGCTCTACCATAAGTTTCCCGACTACCGCGTGGACCTGGAGCCGAGCGGACGCCGCGTGGTCGTGCGCTACAAGGGTCAGGTCGTCGTCGACACCGAGACGGCGCTCGTCGTGCGCGAGACCAAGCACGACCCCGTACTCTATTTTCCGCGCCAGGACGTGCGCATGGAGTTGCTGGAGCGGACCGACCTCGAGACCTTCTGCCCCTTCAAGGGCGGGGCTTCGTACTGGACGCTCGCCGCGAGCGGCCAGCGCGACGAGAACGCGGTCTGGTCCTACGAGGATCCGTTCGACCAGGTCGCTGGCCTCAAGGACTACGTCGCGTTCTACCCCGACCGCGTGCAGGTCGAGGATCCGGCGCCCGCCTCCTAGCGCAGCCGTACGGCCCGCCGGTCGGTGACGATCAGCAGGACGTCCGGGTCCGACTCGAACGGTCCGTCGCGCCTCCGGCGGACGCGCACGTTCTTGTCGGGGAACGCGATGCGGAGCCACGCCTCGAGGGAGTCGCGGCGCAGGATGGCCGCCGTGTGGACCGTCGGGCGGCGCGCGTACTCCTCGCGGTCGAAGCGGACCCAGTTCGGGAACGGCTCGAGCACCAGGATCCGTCCGCGAGGCGTGCTGCGGACCCGCTCGTCGATGGCTTCCAGGTACGCGTCGCGGCTTCGCGCGGCCAACGGCCACTCCTGGTACGTATGCAGCACGGGTGAGAGGCGCGCGTGAGCGGCGGAGAACAGCGAGAGCGCGAGCAGGCCCACCGCAGCGGCGACGCGCCAGAGCCCGCCCGATGTCCGCATCGCGTTCCACAGCGCATCGGCGGCAGGGCCGAGCAGAAGCGCCCAGCCGATGGCCGGGAGCAGCAGGTACCAGCGGCTCGTCTTGCCCGTGTACGCGTGGATCGCGATCAGGATCAACGTGAACACCGCGCCGAACGCGGCCGCGCGCAGGTCGGCTCGCAGCACCGGGTCCGCCGGCCGCGTGCGAGTCCCGGTGAACCCCACGACTGCGAGCGCGGAGACGGCCACCAGCGGGAGCCAGGGAATCCACACCGATGCGGAGAGGACCGGCTGCGGAAACAGCAGCAGCCCCGCGATCTCGCCGCTGCTCGCGAGCGACGAGAGGCCCGCCGTGTCGTGGCCCCCGAGCGCGCCCAGGACCGCGAGACGCACGGCGGCGGCCACGCCGACCGCTGCGGCGGGACCGAGCGCGGCCACCGCGCCGTGGACCCTACGCTCCCGCGCGGTCGCACGGGGCGACCAGAGCCACACCGCTGCAGCGACGAGCGCGGGCAGGACGATCGCCGTCTCCTTGCTCGCGATCGCGGCGAGCGTGAGCAGCGCCGGCCCGAGCGCGGGCCGACGCAACGAGAGCGTCCGCGGCGACAGTTGCACCAGGAGCGCGAGCAGCAGGAACACGCCGCAGAGGACTTCGCCCCTGCGCTCGAGCGCGGGCAGCACCTCTGCGTGCACGGGGTGCAGCAGGAACACGAGCAGCGCGACCCAGGCGGCCACCGGCCGCCCGGGACCGGCGAGCCGCCGCGCCAGCGCGAAGACCAGGCCCGACAGGACGGCGAGCAGGACCGCGCTCGTCACGTGGTAGCCGCGCGCGTCGAAGCCGTAGAGCGCGTGGTCCAGCGAGTACGACAGCTTGAGTAGCGGCCGGTAGAAGAGCGACCAGAACGGGGCGCCCACGTGGGGCTCGCTCAGCACGCGCACCACGTCGCCCGGTGACTCGACGACGCTCGAGACCACGATGGGCAGCGTGTCGTGGCCGAGGAATCCGAGGCCCCAGACGTGCCGGTAGTGCGCGGCGCAGAGCACGATCACCACGACAGCCGCGACCCCCAGGCTGTACCGCGCGCCCATCGCTCTCCTCCCGGGGGCGCGCCCGAGCGCGCGCTCGCGAGGATAACCCGCACCGGGGGCCCGTCCGGCCCGCGGATCCGGCCCCGGCGGTCCCCCTACCCGCTCGCGACGCTCGAGCCGGAGGCGTTGGAACGCTTCGCGGATTCCCCACAGCCCGGGTCCCGTGTCGGGTATGATGGCCGCACCTCGGCCCCGGGCACCCGTCCGGCGGCGAGGGAATCATAAGGGGCTGCTCGACCCTTCAGCGTGAAGTACAGCCGGATCGCCCCATTCGTGGATGCCCTGCCGACGGCCGGGCTCGGAGAACTGCTCAAGTGAAGAAACTATACGTTGGAAACCTGCCCTGGAGCATCAGCGAGGACGAGTTGCGCGACTTCTTCGCGTCCTTCGGGAATGTGACATCGGTCGCGATCATCACGGATCGCGATACGGGCAGGTCGCGCGGCTTCGGCTTCGTCGAGATGGACGATGCAGACGCCGACCGCGCCATCCAGGAAGGGAGCGGCAAGGAACTCGCCGGGCGCACCCTGCGCATCGACGAGGCCCAGGAGCGCAGCCGCGGCGGTGGTGGTGATGGTGGTGGTGGCGGAGGAGGCGGGCGCGGCCGCTACTAGGCCTGCGGATCGCCCGGGGCGCGCCATCGGCGCGGCCTGATCCAGCCCTCCGAAGGGCTCACGCGTCGCGCTGCTCGCGGCTTTGGGACACGTGCGCGCCTACAGGCGCTCTCCGAGGATCATCGACCTGGTGGCGGCGCTCGAGAAGAGCCTGGCGGAGAAGGGCGAGACCCGGCCGAAGCGCAAGGCCGCGCGTTCCACCAAGCCCAAGGCCAAGAAGAAGGCGCCGCACCGCCTCGACCTGATCGAGCGCGGCACGGCGCGCGTCCGGGGGGTGCGCGGGTGAGCCGGAATCTGTCGACCGCCGAGGTCTCGCGCATCGTGGGACTGAGCGAGGCGCGCGTCCGGCAGTTGGTCCGCGCGGGCCTGTGCGGCTCCGCGCCCCGCGGCCGGCGCTACGCATTCGGCTTCCAGGACCTGGTGGTGCTGCGCGCCGCGGCGGGCCTCCTGGCCCACGGAGTCCCGCTCTCGCGCGTGCGCCGAGCGCTCGTGGCGCTGGTCGCAGAACTGCCCGACGACCGGCCGCTCTCGGGCCTGCGCATCCACGCCGACGGCCGCCACGTGGCCGTGCGCGACGCGAGCGGAACCTGGCAACCCGAGACGGGACAGGCGCTGCTCGACTTCGAGGTGGACGAGGTCGCCGAGCTGCTCGAAGCCGCCCGGCGCGACCGGAAACCGGACGACAGCGAGCGCGTGGCCATCGCGCGCAGCGAGTTCGAGACCGCGCTCGAGCTGGAAGACGAGGACCCGGGAGCCGCCGCCGAGGCCTACGGGCGGAGCCTGGAGCTGGACCCGAGCCTGGTGGACGCGTACGTCAACCTGGGCCGGCTGGCACTCGACGCGGGAGACGCGGCGCGCGCGGCGGCCATCTGTGAGCACGCGCTCGAGCAGGCCCCCGACGACCCACTGATCCGCTTCAACCTGGCGCTGGCCCTCGAGGACACGCTCGGGCCCGAGGCCGCCGCCGCGCAGTACGAGCGCGCGCTGTCGATCGACGAGGACTTCGCCGAGGCGCACTTCAACCTGGCCGCCCTCTGCGACCAGCTCGGCCGCGAGTCCGACGCCATCCGGCACTACAGCGCCTACCAGAGACTCACGGACCGGAGCTGACGCGCCGGCCAGCGACCGGCTGCGGGAACGAGCGGAAGACCGGCACGTCGGACTGGAGCCGTTGCTCGTCGCGGCCGGTCTGCTGGATCAACAGCGCCCAGCCCAGGTTGTCGCGCACGAACCACAGGCTCGACGCGGCGAGCAGCGCGCACAGCGCCGCAGGGACGGCGGCCGGCAGACCCGCACCGAGCACACGCCACAGGATCAGCACCGTGGGCGGCCACGCGAGCAACGCGAGACGCGTCACATCGGTGAACGCCTCGGAGCCGTCGAGCGACACGTGGAAGAACACCAGCAGCGCGATCCAGACGGGCAGCGCCAGCTCGCGAGCCGACCCGCGCGCGAAGCCGAGCCCGATGGCCAGCAGCGACAGAGCCAGCACCCAGCAGGTCATGACCAGTCCCTGCGGACTGACGGACCCGAACCAGGCGGCGTGCTCGAGCGCCGCGGCGAACGGCCAGGTGAGGTGCGTCTCCCAGATGGTCGCGTGCGAGTGCCAGATCGACACGAACCCCGGGATGCGGAGGTACAGGTAGACGTTGACCGCCGCGATGGCGACGGCAGGCCAGGCCAGCACCGCGAGCTGACGCACGTCGATCCTGCGCCGCTCCGCCACCAGGCCCAGAGCCAGTGCCGCAGTCAGCAGGACGGCGGGGTAACGCGCCAGGCAGCAGAGGGTGAGCATGGCCGCGCACACGCCGAGCTGCCGGCGGAAGTAGAAGACCAGCGCCAGGATCGCGAAGACCATGGCGAGCGGCTCCGGGTGCGCGGTGGACGCGACCGGCAGCCAGCGCGGATTGGCGAAGACGAAGAGCAGCGACGGCAGGAACGCGGCCGCGCCGAGCGTGCGGCAGAGCGCGTAGAACGCGACAGGCGCGGCGGCGCCGGCGAGCCAGGACACGGACAGGGCCGCGACTCCCCAGTCGACGAGCGCGTCGGGCGTCAGCCCCCGCACGGCCCAGATCAACGCCGGGTAGAGCGGCGCCTGCCCGGCGTAGCTCAGCGACTCGGGCGGGAACGGCAGGGGAAAGGAGCGCGCGATCTCCAGGTAGTAGCTGCCGTCGAAGTACACGCCGAGCGCGCCGAGCGGCTTCAGTGCGCGAGCCACCGAGGTCGAGGCGGCCCAGGCGAAGAGCGCGAGAGAGCCGGCGAAGAGCGCGGCCATCGGAAGCAGGTCGCTCCGGTCGAGGGCTCCGCGCTCGGGACGCATCGCGTCCGGCTCAGTCCCGCTCGGTGGGAACGACTTCCCACTCCAACAGCTCGATGCCCTCGGGAGGCCGCCGGCCGGCCCAGCGGATGCTGAGCCGCGCCTGCTTGAAGAACAGCTCCATCTCGCTCCCCTTGATCAGCTTGGCCGACGACTGGCAGCGTACGCCCTGCATCAGCTGCTTCGGCGCCAGGGTGTAGCGCACCTTCAGGGTCTGACCATCCTGCAGGCGCACCTCCCTCCAGAACTCCTCGCGCTCGAGTACGTTCTTGCCGCGCTCGAGCGCCCAGGTCTTGGAGCCGCTCTTCATGTAGTGCCAGAAGCTGACGATCGCGTTGTCCGGCGAACGCGCCTCGATCTCGAGCTCGACCTCGGCCCACTGCCCCTGCTTCAGGTCCAGGTACTGGCCTCCCTGGATGACCTGCTTGCTCGGCTGGTCGATCACGACGCTCGGGTTCGCGAGGAGCTTGTAGTCGATGCGCACGGGGTCGCCCTGCTCGGCCTGGACGCTGCGCTTCGCCATCTCGAAGAACACGCCGTCGCGCTCCTCGTCGTAGTCGAGCGGCTCACGCTCGCTGCGGAAGACCTGCCCGTCGTGGAGCGCGTACTTGCTGCAGATGCCGTGGACCGCTCCGCAGTGGACCAGGTTGCCCTGCTTGTCGAGCCCACTCACCGAGAGCTTGTTCGTGTTCGCGAAGTACATGCGGCGCGGCTCGTCGTACTGCCGGAAGAGGCTCCGCCCGAAGAAGTGCGCACCGCGGTCCGCGTGGCCCAGGTAGTCGAGGATCGACAGGGCGACGTCCACCTGCCCAAAAGGCTCCCGCACGCGCCGCCGGCCCACGTCGGGACCGAGCACGATCATCGTCCCCCAGTTCTGCGACAGGGCGTCCGTGAGCCCGTCGACCTCCAGCTTCTTGAACGAGTTCTTCGACTCCATGCCGGCCGACTCGTCCGACGTGATCAGGACGAGCGTGTCCTCCAGGATCCCGGACGCAGACAGCCCGCGGACGAACTCGCCGATCGACAGGTCGGCGTAGCGGAGCGCCCGCCGCTTGCGGCCGTAGGTCTTGCCCTCGTATCCGCGCGGGAAGACGTAGGGGTGGTGCGTGCCGACCGTCAGCAACGTCAGGAAGAAGGGCTGCTCCTGCCGGTGAAGCTCCTCGACCGTCTCGAGGGTCTTCTCGAAGAACGCGCGGTCGTCGACGCCCCAGTGGCTGCGCTCGTACGCGTTCATGGTCTCGAAGTGCGCGTACCCGTAGAGCACGTCGAAGCCGGCGCGCGACATGAACTGGTCCTTGAACATGAAGGGCAGCGGCGCGCTCTGCATGTAGACGGTCTCGAAGCCGAGCTCGCGCATGACCTGCGGCAGGCAGGTCCGCCAGCCTCCGGCCGCGTGCACGCTCATCTTCGGCGTGCCCGGCAGCAGGTTCGGCGGCTCGCCACAGACCAGCGTGTACATGCCGCGGTTGGTCTTGCGGTTGTGGTTGATGAACGTGGAGTAGCTCAGGTGGTCGCGCGCAAGCGCGTCGAGCTCGGGCAGGCTGAACAGGTCCGAGTGGCCGTGATCCGCGGCGAGGGTCGGGATGAACGCGCCCGCGACCGACTCGAGCGAGACGAGGATGACGTTCCGGGCGCGGGGGCCGGCGCCCAGGAACGACCGGCCGCCGAGGTCCGCAGCCAGCTGCGGATCGAGCGCCAGCATGGCGCTCGGCGGGTCGCGGAACGCCGAGCGAGCGGGACCGTCCGAGGGCCGGACCAGCAGGTTCAGGTTGCGCTGCACGACGTTGGTCTGGCGCCAGAGCGCGACCTCGTCGCTCCACGGCCACAGCGCCAGGAGCATCGCCAGTGCCGCACCCACGGCCAGGCTCGCTCCGGAGTGCAACCACGGCACGGCCGCCGGCGCGAGCCTCACGGCCACGGCGCCCGCCACCAGCAGCGCGCCGAGCAGGACGGGCCGCGCGACCTCCAACGCCGATCCCAGGAGGAAGGTAGAATCCCCGAGGAAGCGCAGGTCGAGCGCGGAGGCGAGCGAGCCCAGCTCCACCACGGTCTCGTAGTTCGCGTACTGCAGAAGGGTCCAGCCCGCGACGATCGCGACGCCGATCCAGCGCGTCAGCCGACCCGCGGCGAACACCGCCGGCAGCAGGAGCAGGGCGATGGCAAGGTCGGACAGAACCCCGCGCAGGTCCTGCACGGATGCCGAGGGCGCCAGGTCCGCGAGCAGCACGCCGCGCAGGACGACGGGCGCGAAGAGCAGCGCCAGGAGCGGTAGACTCGAACGATCCAACCTGATGTCGCGAAGCGTCGTCACTCGAAGCCGGTGTCCAGCGGGTGTCTCCCGAGCGCGAGGAGCCTGAGCCCCTGCACCCGTCTGACTCCCCAGACAGGCACGGGATTCCAGAGGATACCGGCCCCGCCCCCGCGCCGCCGCGCATCGCGCAGGCCGGCCTGGCGGCCGCGTGCCTGGCTTCGATCGCGCTGCTCTGGTGGCTGGCCGCGTTCGTCACGGACGACGCGCTGATCACGCTGCGCTACGCGCGCAACCTGGTCGAGGGGCACGGCATCGTCTGGAACCCGGGTGAGGGCCCGGTCGAGGGCTACTCGAACTTCCTGCACCTGCTGATCGGTGCGGCGGCGATCGCCGGAGACGCGCCTCCGCTCATCGTCCTCCGCTGGCTCAACCGGGTCGCGGCGCTCGGGCTGGTCTTCGCCACCTGGCTCTGGGCGCTGCGCACCTGCCAGAAGCCGGCCCTGGCCGCCGGTGTGGCGCTCCTGCTGGCCCTGAACGCTCCTCTCGCCTTCTGGGCGTCCAGCGGACTCGAAACGGCGCTCTACACGCTCTCGGTGACCCTGGGGCTCTATTTCGCGCTCGCCGCACCTCCCCACGTGCGGGTCTGGGCCGCGGCGCCCTTCCTGGTCGCGGCGCTGACCCGGGCCGAGGGGCCGATCTTCCCGCTCACGGTCGCGATCGTGACCGCCGGCGCCGCGGTGTGGAGGCAGGGCGGCCTGCGGCCCGGCCTGGGCGACTTCCTGCGCGAGCACGCGGCGTGGTTGCTGCTCTTCGGCGTGCCGTACTGCGCATACTTCGCGTGGCGGGTGGGGTACTTCGGCTACCTGCTGCCGAACTCGGTCTACATCAAGGCGGTGACCCAGGACCCGGGCGTGGTCGACGCCGAGTTCCTGGCGTGGAACGCGCCGCTGCTGCTGCTGGCGCTCGCCGCCCCCTACCGGCGACTCGGCGCGAAGGCCGTCGTACCGCTGCTCCTGATCGGCATCCACCTGGCCATGCTCTACGAGGTCAAGGTGAGTGTCTCGTACCTCGAGCGCTTCTTCCTGCCGGTGATTCCCGGCGCGATCGTACTGGCGGTCGCCAGCCTCGACCGGATCGCCTCGCGCTTCGGGCGCCCCGGGGGCGAAGCCACGGCGAGGCGGGCCGGTCTCGCCGCCGCCGCGCTCGGACTCGCCGGGCTCGTCGGCTGGAGCCTGTTCCATCCCCAGATCGGCGTCGACGCCGCGCACCGGAAGATCGCGCGGCTGAACCACCGCATGCTCAACCGCGTGCAGGTGGCCGACTGGCTGTCGAGCCGGCTCGAGCCGGACGCGCGCATCACGCTGCCGGACGTCGGCACGGTCGCCTACCTGCTGCCGAACCCGATCGACGACGCCTTCGGGCTGAACAACGTCGACTACCCGCACCGCTTCAACCACGGCCGCGAGAACTACGTCATGTACCTGGCGACGCGCAGACCCGACGCGATCGTCGTCACTACCATGCAGCCGGACCGCTTCGTCATGAAGTACGTGACCGACGCCTGGCTCCGGAAGGTCGTGCTCGATCAGCGCTACCCGCGGCGGGCGCGGTTCCTGAACCCGCTCGACCCCTACCACTACTGGGTCCACGTGAGCGCGACGCCGCAGCGTCTCCGGCCGCAGCGCCTGCCCTCGCTGCTGCCCGAGCCGATCGACGCGCAGCTGTTTCGGGTCGCGGAGCTGATCGAGCAGACGCGCCGCGCCATCGCGGCGCGCGACCGGCCGCGGTAAGCTCCGCCGCCATGCTCGCCCGATGTGGACTGGCGGCGCTCTCCGGAGCGCTCTACTTCGGCGGCTACACCGGCTTCGGCCAGTTCTACCTGACCTGGGTGTGCTTCGTTCCGGTGCTGTTCGCGGTGCGCGGCCTGGACGCGCGGCGCACGTTCGCGGTGGGCATGGTCTTCGGCTGGACCGCCCAGGTGGGCGGCTTCTACTGGATCGCCCAGCTGCTCGAGGGCTTCGCCGGCGTACCCGGTCCGCTGGCGTGGGTCGCGACCGTGCTGCTCTGCGCGTACCAGGCGCTGGTCTGCGCCCTCACGCTGGTCCTGGTGCGGCGGGCGCAGGACTCGCTGGGGCTGGCGCCGGTCTGGACGCTGCCCGTCGTGTTCCCGGCGCTCGAGCTCGCCTTCCCTCTCGTGTTTCCGAACGCGATCGGCTACTCGCAGTACCGCTTCACCGCCATCACGCAGATCGTGGAGCTGTCCGGCCTGACGCTGCTCGGCATGCTGATCCTGGCGGTGAACGGCGGCGTCTACGAGGTGCTCGACGCGGCGCGGAAGCGGCGCCCGCGCCTCGCGCGGCTGGCCGTTCCCGCGCTCGCGTTCGCGCTGGCGCTCGGCTGGGGACTGTGGCGCGTACCGGCGATCGAGCACGGGCTCGAGGACGCGCGCAGGCTGCGCGTCGCCCTGATCCAGACCAACGTCGGGGCCGAGGACAAGGAGGCGCTGGCCGCCGAGTCGCTGCCCCGCCACGCGGCCGCCTCGCGCGCCGCGCTCGAGCGCGACCCCTCGATCGAGCTGATCGTCTGGCCCGAGACCGTGTACTACGAGTACATCTCGCGCCGCGGCGGGCCGGTGCGCGGCCTGGTCGGGCGGGGCGTCGACGTGCCGCTCGTCTTCGGCGCCGCGACCGCCGAGTTCGACGGCGCGGGACGCATCCGCGAGTTCTACAACTCGATGGTCCTCGCCTCGGCGGAGAGCGAGGTTCTCGGCATCTACGACAAGATCGAACTGGTCACGCTCGGCGAGACGATCCCCGGCCTCTCCACCTTCCCCTGGCTGGCTCAGCTGCTCCCGGTGCCCGCACTGCTCGACGCGGGACAGAGCTACCGGCACCTGGTGCTCGAGGACGGCACGCGCATGCTGCCGCTGGTCTGCATCGAGGACATCATCCCGTCGCTCCCGCGTCGCATCTGGCAGGTGTCCGGGCCGCCCGACGTGCTGGTCAACGTGACCAACGACAGCTGGTACGGGGAGACGCACGAGCCCGTGCACCACATGGCGATGTCGACCTTCCGCACGATCGAGACACGGCGTTCGCTGATCCGCGCCACCAACACGGGCATCAGCGTGCTGGTCGACCCGCTCGGGCGCATCACCGCGCGGACACGCGTGCGCGAGGCCACCGAACTGATCGGCGACGTGGTGCTGGTGCAGGACGGCCGCTCGACCCCGTACGTCCGCCGCGGCGAGGTTGCCGGGGCCCTGGCGTGGGCGCTGCTGGCCCTGGGGGGGGCGCTGGACCTCCGCCAGCGCAGACGGAGGCGCGTGTAGCTGGGGCGGCGCCGAGCCGATACGCCCCCCATGGGTCGGCTCTCCCCCCCGATCGCGATTCCCTGTCTGCTGGTGGCGCTGCTGTCGGCGGCGTCGCTCGACGCCCGCGCCGGCGAGCAGTGCCGCGGAGCGGTCTGCGTGCGCGACGTGTTCGAGGATCCGGCGGCCTACGTCGAGGCCACGAACCACACCTCCGCGCCGGTGACCGTGCACGTGGAGTTCATCCAGCGCTACAACCTGCGGCCCTACCCCGAGCTTCCCGACACGCAGATCGTCGCGGCACACTCGAGCCGGAAGATCGCGCAGTTCCTGCCCATCGACCCGTACATGGAAATCTCGTTCCGCTACACGTGGGCGTGGGTGATCGGCGACGTCAGGGCCACTCACGGACCCGCCGCACGCTACCGCATGCCGTTCGGCGGCACCGACCCGCGCATGCTCTCGCAAGGGGTGGACGGCGCATTCACGCACAAGGGCGCCCACCGCTACGCGTTCGACTTCGCCATGCCGATCGGCACGCCGATCCTGGCGGCACGCGGCGGCACGGTCATCCGCGTGAGCGACGGGCACACCCGGCACGGGCTCACAGACGACTTCCTCAGCAAGGCGAACGCCGTGCTGGTGATGCACGACGACCGCACCATCGCCAGCTATGCCCACCTGGATCCCGGGGCCGGCGTGCGCGAGGGCATGCGCGTGTACACCGGAGAGCTGATCGGCTTCAGCGGCAACACGGGGTTCACGACGGGGCCGCACCTGCACTTCGAGGTGTGGAAGCCGCTCCCGTCGGGGCGCATCACGACGCTGCCGATCCGCTTCCACAACGGCACGCGCAAGGGCTTCGTCCCCGGAGAGATGGCGTGGTACAGCCCGACCTGCCACGCGGAGGGAACCGCCTGCGAACCCGGTGAGCTCGGCGGCGCCGAGAGCGTTCCCGCGGCGATGCAGAAGGACGAGCGCGGCGCCTGCCGTTGCGCGAACGGGGCGGTGATCACGACGCACCTTCCGTGCCGCATGGTCTGCCCCAGGCGCTGACGGGCCCCGCCCCTCCGCGCCACGTCGAGGGGCGATCGGATAGACTCCCGCCCGATGCTCCAGAACGTGTCACGACGGCGGATCGAACTCGCCGACCGCGGAATCGCGCTCGCGCTTCTCGACTGGGGCGGAAGCGGACCGCTCGTCATCCTGTCGCACGCCAACGGCTTCTGCGCGGCGATGTGGGACGAGGTCGCGACCGCGCTCTCGCAGTCGTACCGCGTGGTGGGTTTCGACTGGCGCGGGCACGGCGACTCCGACGCTCCGCCGCCGCCCGACGCCTACGTCTGGGACGAGTTCGTGGCCGATCTCGTGGCGCTGGGCGAGGCGCTCGTCCCGGAACTCGGCAGCGGCCGGCCCGCCTGGGCGATCGGGCACTCCTTCGGGGGCACGGTCTCGATGGTCGCGGCCGCCACGCGGCCCGATCTCTTCGGACGGGTCGCCATGCTCGATCCCGTGCTGATCCCGCCCGAGGCGGCGAACCTGCCCGAGCGGGCCGAGCGCGTGAACTTCATGGCCGACATCGCCCGCAAGCGCCGGCACGTCTGGCCGTCGCGCGAAGACGTGCGCGCCTCGTGGCAGACGCGCCCGCCCTTCGAGCATTGGACCCCCACAGCACTCGACCTGTACCTGGACGAGGGCTTGCGCGACCGCGAGGACGGACAGGTCGAACTCAAGTGCAGCGGCGAGGTCGAAGCCGCGGTGTTCGGCAACCGCAGCCACTGGAACCTGTGGGAGATGGCGGAGCGGCTGTCGGTTCCCGCGCTGCTGCTCTTCGCCGCAAAGGGGCACTTCGTGCGCACGGTGGTCGAGGAGCTGGCGCGCCGGGCCGCGGACCTGCGCGTGGTGGACGTGCCCGCCGGACACCTGCTGCCCATGGAGGCCCCCGAACTCGTGGCAGCACGACTGCTGGAGTTCGGCAAGGAGGGATGAGGGCTCCCGCGGGCTGGCCCCGGCTCGTCTCGTGGGGCGTGCTGCTCGCCGCGAGCGCGCTCTTCTGCTGGCCCCTGCTGACGCGCGCGAACATGCCGTGGGGCATGGACATGAGCTTCGCGGCGCAGATGACCGAGGGCATGCTCCGCGGCGTCGGCGACGGGCACCTGTACCCGCGCTGGGTCGACCCGATGTCCCGCGGACTCGGCGCACCGGCCTTCGTCTTCTACCCGCCGCTCACCTACTGGGTCACCGCGACGTTCGGCGGGCTGACCGGCGACATCGTGCTGGGCATCCGCATCGTCGCCATCGGCGGGATCGTGCTGTCGGGGCTGGCGTTCTTCCTCTGCGCGCGCCCGCTCACGTCGGAGTACGGCGCGGCGATCGGCGCGGCGCTCTACATCCTGCTGCCCTACCACCTGATCGACATGTACGACCGCTTCGCCTTCGCGGAGCTCTGCGCCTTCGTATGGACTCCGCTCCTCCTGCTTTTCGTGCGTCGAGTGGTCGAACGGGCGAGCGTGGCCGACGCCATCGGCATGGCGCTCTGCTACGCGGGCCTGGCGCTCACCCACCTGGTGACCGCGTACATGATGCTGCTGATCGTCGTGCCCTACGGACTCTGGCTCACCTGGCGCAACGGCCGCTGGGAGCGCATCGGGTGGCTGGCCGCCGCGGGCGCCACGGGCTTGCTGCTCGCCGCGATCTACCTGGTGCCCATGCTCCTCGAGCGCGAGCACGTGAACCTGCAGTACATCACCGAGAGCTACTTCGGGAACTGGCGCCGCAACTTCGCGTTCCGCGACGAAACCGAGTTCGGCTTCCGGCCCGACGCCATCAAGCCGGCGATCAACTCCGCGGTGGCGTGGCAGGCCGTGCTCGCCGCGGCGGCCTGCGCGGTCGCCGTCTTCCGCTGTCCCGCCGGGTCGCGCGAGCGCTCCGATGGACTGGTCTTCGGCGCACTGTCGGCCTGGGTCGTGTTCCTGCAGCTGCCGATCTCGACCCCGGTCTGGACCTGGCTGCCGGAGCTCGGGACGGTGCAGTTCCCCTGGCGCTTCGGCGCGCTGCAGGGCCTGCTGGCCCCGCTGGTCGTGGCGGTCGCGCTCTCCGAGCCGAAGCCGGCCGCCGCGAAGCCCGCCGCTCCCGCGCGGCTCGACTGGCGCGTCGCGGCCGCGGCACTCGTGCTGGTCTCGGCGCCGGGCATCTACCAGGGACTGACTCTCTGGGAGCTGCGCAAGTACGTGTTCAATCGCGACGTCGCCTACGACCTGGGCGTGCAGTCGAAGGCGCTGCTCGAGTACACGCCCAAGGGAGCCACCCACTGGCGCGAGACCCACCGCCTGCCCTTCACGCCCCCGCTTCGCACGGGCCTCGAGTCCAAGGGCGACGCGCGAGTGATCTCGTGGTCGAGTCACGAGCGCCGCGTCGCCTACCGCAGCGCCCGGCCGAACCGCCTGTGGCTCGCCACCTTCCACCACCCCGGCTGGCGGGCGCACTTGGAGGGATCGGAGGGAGTCGAGGGAGCGGACGAGCTGCCGCTGGGTCCGGTGCCGGGGAGCGCGTTCCTGATCGCGGAGGTGCCCGCCGGCGAGCACGTGGTGGTGTTCGAGTTCGGCTCGACGACGCCGCGCCGGATCGGCGCCGCGGTGAGTGGCCTCACCCTGCTCGGGCTCCTCGCGCTGGCGGGCCTGCACCTGCGCCGGCGCCCGCGTCCCGTCTGATATCCTGACGCTCACATGGGCGGACGCATCCGGACGTACAAGGAAGGCTCGATCGGGTGGATCGTCTTCGATCACCCCGAGCGCAGGAACGCGGTGTCGGCGGACATGTGGCAGCAGCTGCCCGCCGCCTCCGCGGAGATGAACGACGACGACGCCGTGCGCGTCGTGGTGCTTCGCGGCGAGGGCGACGTGGCGTTCATCGCGGGCGCCGACATCTCCGAGTTCGAGAACCGGCGCATGGGCAGCGACGCGCGCCAGTACGACCGCGAGAACGCCGACGGGTTCGCAGCGCTCGCGCGCATCCGGAAGCCGACGATCGCCATGATCCACGGCTTCTGCGTGGGCGGCGGCGTGGCCATCTCGCTGGCGGCCGACATGCGTTACGCGGCCGATGACGGCGTGTTCGCGATCCCCGCGGCGCGGCTCGGGCTCGGCTACGGCATGGAGGGGTTCGCGGCGCTGGCGAACCTGGTGGGTCCGTCGCGGGCCAAGGAGATCTTCTTCACCGCGCGGCGCTTCGACGCCCAGGAGGCCCTGCAGATGGGCCTAATCAACGGCGTGTTCCCCAAGGCGGAGCTCGAGGCGCAGGTGCGCGAGACGGCGGCGCGCATCGCGGCCAACGCGCCGCTCACACTGCGAAGCCTCAAGCTGATCTCGAACGAGCTCAACCGCGATCCCGCGGAGCGCGACCGCGAGGCGATCGCCGAGTCGCTCAGGCGCTGCTTCGAGAGCGAGGACTACCGCGAGGGCGTGCGCGCCTTCCTGGAGAAGCGCAGGCCCGAGTTCAAGGGTCGCTAGTGGCCGAAGCTCCGCTCGCCGGCGTGCGCGTCCTCGACCTGACGCGCTACCTGGCCGGTCCCTTCTGCACGATGCTGCTGGCCGACTACGGCGCCGACGTGGTGAAGGCCGAGTCGCGCAAGGGCCGCGAGTTCCGCCCGCCCGGCTCGACGCGCGACAACTACTTCTTCCTCTCCGCGAACCGCGGCAAGCGCTCGATGACTCTCGACCTGCGCTCCGAGGGCGGGCGCGAGCTGCTGCTGCGGCTGCTGCCCCGGTTCGACGTGCTGGTCGAGAACTTCCGGCCCGCCGTGATGGAGGACCTCGGCCTCGGCCCCGAGTCGCTGTGCGAGCGCTTCCCGCGGCTCGTCTACTGCGGCATCTCCGGGTTCGGCCGCAGCGGGCCGTACCGCGACCGCCCCGGCTTCGACCAGATCGCCCAGGGCATGAGCGGGTTCATGAGCCTCACTGGAACGGAGGAGAGCGGACCGACGCGTGCGGGCCTCGCGATCGGCGACGTGCTCGGCGGCATCTTCGCGGCGCACGGCGTGCAGCTTGCGCTGCTCGCGCGCGAGCGGAGTGGACGCGGACAGGTGGTGGACACGTCGCTGCTCGAGGCGATGATGGGAATCCTGACCTGGGGCGCGGGCATGTACTTCGAGTCGGGCGTGGCTCCGGGCCCCGCGGGCCAGCACCACCCGCTGTCGTCGCCATACGGCCGCTTCAAGGCGCGCGACGGCTACATGAACATCACGGCCGGCGCCGAGAAGATGTGGCGCGGCCTGGCCGAGGTGCTGGAGCATCCGGAGTGGACGTCGGACGAGCGCTTCGAGAGCGCGGTGGGGCGGGTGCGGAACCGCGCCGCGCTGACCCAGGTCATGGAGCAGGCGCTCGCGAAGCGGGACGTGGCCACCTGGGTCAAGCGGCTGAACGCCGCGGGCGTCCCCAGCGGACCCGTCTTCGACCTGGAGCAGGTCTTCTCGGATCCGCAGGTGCTCGCGCGCGAGATGCTGGTCGAGCTTCCGCACCCCGAGATGGGAACGTTCAAGACGACGGGACTGCCGATCAAGCTGAGCGAGACGCCGGGACGGATCGAGCGGCGCCCGCCGCTCCACGGCGAGCACACCGACGAGGTGCTGCAGGAGTGCGGCCTCGACGCGGACGAGATCGCGCGCCTGCGCGCCTCCGAGGTGATCTAGATCTTCGAGTAGCCCGACCCGCTGCGCTCGAAGCCGAGGCCCTTGCCCTGCTCGATCCAGCCGAACTCGTGGAGGATCTGCTGGCTGTAGGTCACGCGCCCGGCGACCTTGTCGAGCGGCTCGGTCGCCAGCAACAGCGTCGCCCGGGCCATCATCTCGGGCGGCTCCGCCTGGTCCTTGTTCTGCTCGGTGATCAGCCGGTGGTGCACGACGCCGGGCGTAGGCACGATCTGCGACGGGCTCACGCACGTGACCGAGATGCCGTCACCGTAGACCTCGGCGGCCAGGCCCTGTGTGAACCGCTCGAGCGCGGCCTTCTCCGCGCCGTAGAGCGTGCTGCCGCGCATGACCGGAGCGTCGTAGGGTCCGCGGCCGGGGCCGATGGCCGCGCCGCTCGAGATGTTGACGATGGCGCCGCTCTTGCGCGGGAGCATGTCCTCGAGCACGAGCTGGGACAGGTAGAAGGGCGCGTGGAAGTTGACGTCGACCGACCGCAGCCACTTGTTGCGCGGAAAGTTCGCGATCGGGACGAAGTAGGTGAGCGCCGCGTTGTTGACCAGCACGTCGATCGGCCCGTAGACCGCGCGCGTCTCCTCGATCGCGCGCCGGCAGTTCTCGTACTCGGACACGTCGGCGGCGATGGCGACGGCGTTGCCCCCGGCGCGCTCGATGGCGTCGACCGTGGTGCGCAGCGACCCCTCGAGCGGGTGGGAGCCCTCTTCGACCGTGCGCGCGGTGCAAGCGACCGAGGCGCCCTCGGACGCGAACAGCTCCGCGATTTCCTTGCCGATCCCGCGGCTCGCGCCCGTGACCAGTGCGACCTTCCCGTCGAGCTTGCCCATTTCCCGCTCCTCCGATGAAGCGCCGATCATACCTTGCGGGCGACGATCCGCGCGACGGCCCGGTCCTCGTACCAGCCCTGCCGGAACCAGGCGACCTCGAGCGGTGCGCAGAGCGTCGGCAGCTCGTCCTCGTCGAGCAGGAAGCGCGCGGGCGGGCGGGCGTTCCGCTCCAGGTTGCGCACGGTGGCGATCTCGCAGACCAGCCGGCCGCCGGGAGCGAGCGCCGCGGCCAGAGCCGGGAACAGCGCCCGCTGGAGGTAGTGGAAGCAGGTGACCACGTCCCAGCCGGCCTCCGGCCCGGAGTCCGCCCCCGAGTCCGGATGCGGCAGCGGGTCGCTCTCCAGGTCGACGGTCCGGGTCCGCAGCACGAGGCCGGCCTCGCCCGCCGCCCGCGCCGCGCGCTGGAGCCCGACCGGAGACACGTCCACGGCAGTCACGTCGAGTCCACGGCGCGCCAGCCAGAGCGCCACGGCTCCCGAGCCGGACGCCACGTCGAGCGCGCGTCCGGTCCTGGGGAGCAGCCCCTCGGGCAGGTCGCCGAGCCAGTCGGGAGACTCGCCCGCACCCTGCTCGCCGGCCGCCCAGCGCCGGTCCCAGCGCTCGCGGTCGGTCTCGCCCACAGAAGCGCGCCCGCTAGTGGTGGAAGAGGCGCACACCCGTGTGCACCATGGCCATGCCGTACTCGCGGCAGGCCGCCTCGACCTCGGCGTCGCGGTTCGAGCCACCGGGCTGCGCCACGTAGCGCACGCCGTGGCGCGCGGCGTGGTCGATGTTGTCGCGGAATGGAATGAACGCGTCCGAGACCAGCGACACGCCGTCCACGCGCGACAGCCACTCCGACTTCTCGTCGGCGGTGAGCGGGTCCAGCGGCTGGTCGAGCGCGGCCCCGAGCGCCTCCGTCTCGCCCGCCGTCAGGTCGCCCTCGATGTAGCGCACGCGCCAGTTGATGCGGTCCTGCCGCTTGACGCCGCGCTGGAAGCTCAGCTCCAGCACCTTGGGGTGGCGGCCCAACTGCCAGACGTCGGCCTTGCCACCGGCGAGCTTGGTGCAGTCGACGCGCGACTGCTGGCCGGCGCCGATCCCGATCATCTGCCCGCCGCTGGCGTAGCCCATCGAGTTGGACTGCGTGTACTTGAGCGAGATCAGCCCCAGCAGCAGGTCGCGACGCGCGTCGTCGTCGACCTGACCGCAGACCACGTCCTTCAGCACGTCGAGCGTCAGCGGCACGGAGTTGCGGTCCTGCACCAGCTTCACGCCGAAGACCTCCCGGCTCTCGCGCTCCGGCGGGATGAAGTCGGGGTCGGCTTCGAGGACGATGAAACCCCCGCCCTTCTTGGCCGACAGGATCTTGAGCGCGTCCGAGTCGTAGCCGGGCGCGATGATCGCGTCCGAGACCACGCCCTTCAGGAAACCGGCGGTCTCGACGTCGACGCGGTCCGAGAGCGCCACCACGTCGCCGAACGAGCACTTGGGATCCGCCCCGCGTGCGCGCACGTAGGCGACGGCGGCCGGCGTGAGCTCGCGTCCCTCGACCTCGTAGGCGCGGGCCAGGTCGTCGTCGAGCGGAGTGGCCACGGCCGCGCCGGCGGGCGACACGTGCTTGAAGCTGGCGGCCGCAGGCAGCCCCAGGGCGCCGCGCAGCTCACGCACCAACTGCCAGGCGTTCAGCGCGTCGAGCAGGTTGATCATCGACGGCGTGCCGTTGCGCAGCTCGAACGGCGAGGATGCGCCCTCGAGCGGGCCGGCCTCGGCGAAGGGCTGCTGGGGGTTGGTGCCGTACTTGAGTCGCATCCGGGTCCTCCGGGGGGCCTGCGGGCGGCAGGGTAGCAGACCTTGAAGGGCCGGCCGGTTCGCGGCCATACTCGCGCCGCCCGGAGCGCCGGGCGAGGAGCAAGCCGTGAACGAGCAGCACCTGCACGTCTCCACCGCCGACGGCGAGATGGAGACCTTCGTCGCCTGGCCCGACGATCCGGGCCCCTTCCCCGTGGTGGTGCTGTACATGGACGCGCCCGGGATCCGCGAAGAGCTGCGCGGATTCACGCGGCGGATCGCCGACCAGGGCTACTACTGCGCCCTGCCCGACTTGTACTACCGCCGGGGCCGCGTGCGGCTGGACCGCACCAGCCTTGATGAAGGGGGCCGCAAGAAGATGTTCGGCCACATGCGGAGCCTCTCGAACGCGGGCGTGCTCGCCGACACGGGCTCACTGCTGGGGGCGCTGCGCGGCCAGGCCGCGGCGTCCGACGGCCCCAAGGGCTGCATCGGCTACTGCATGAGCGGCCAGTTCGTCATGTCGGTGGCGGGGACCTACGCCGAAGACTTCCGCGCCACGGTGTCCTGCTACGGCGTCGGCATCGTGACCGACGAGACCGACACCCCCCACCGCCTGGCGCCGAACGTGAAGGGGGAGATGTTCTTCGCCTTCGCCGAGCAGGACGAGTGGGTCGCCGACAGCACGCTCGAGACCCTGCGCAAGACGTTCGCCGAGCACGGCGTCGACGCCGCGATCGACACCTACCCCGGCACCGGTCACGGCTTCTGCTTCCCCGAACGGGACGCGTACGTCGAGGACGCAGCCGAAGACGTCTGGAAGCGCAGCTTCGAGGTCTTCGCGCGCCAGCTGCAGGCCTGACCGCTCGGTCCTGGAGTCGCACGTGAACGGGTACGACGTCTTCGCGCTCTTCTACGACGCGTCCATCGAGCGCGTGTACCGTCCCTCCCGCGAGCGCGTCGCGGAGACCCTGCGCCCCGACGTGGGGCCCTCGGTGCTCATCCCGGCCTGCGGCACGGGCCAGGACTTCGCGCCGCTACGCACCCGGCTCGGCGGCGGATCCGCACGCCTGGTCGGCGTCGACTTCTCCGCTGGCATGCTGCGCCGCGCCCGCAAGCGCGTCGACCGGGAGGGCTGGCAGAACGTCACCTTGGTCGAAGCCGACGCCCGCACGGTCGACGCGGAGAAGCTGGGCCCGCCCTTCGACCACGTCGTGTGCTCGCTCGCCCTGAGCGTGGTGCCCGACTGGCAACGCGTCGTGGAGCACACCTTCGACCAGCTCCGCCCCGGCGGCCAGTTCACGATCTTCGACGTCCACGCCGACCGCCGCGTGGCACAGACGCTCTGCACCGAGTGGATCGCGCGCGCCGACCTGTCGCGAAAGCCCTGGGAGCCGCTCGAGAACCTCTCGACCCGCTTCACCCTCGACTGGCAGCCGGGCTCGCCCCACCTGCACGGCGGTCGCCCGTTCATCGCCACCGGCTTCAAGCGCTCCTGAAGCGCCGACGCGTGCGCGCCCTGGTACGCCCGGGAGGACTCGAACCCCCAACCGGCGGGGTAGAAACCCGCTGCTCTATCCAATTGAGCTACGGGCGCGTGGAAGGGAGCGTAGCGGAAGGGCTCTCGACTCCGCACGTCCGGCCCGTCGGTCCACCGGCGGACGTGACGGAGGACACCTCAGTCACTCGGCCAGCCGCGTAAAATCGGCGAGTGGCATCGATTCGCGACTCCCTGATCCGGACCGGTGCCTTGTCGGTCCTGCTGTCGGTCCTGCTGGCGACGGTGGCCGGTGCGGCGCGGGCCGACCTCGTCGTTGCGCCCGACCCGGCCGGCCTCCAGGTGTCCGCCCGGGTGATGTGCTCCCGGGGCGTCGTAGAAGACAGCGACGTCAGCGGATCGGGCGCCCGGGCGGCGACGCTGCCGCTTGGCACTGCCTGCGGTGCCAGCGTCGAGGGAAACATGATGCTCATCGTGGAGTCGGATCTCGTGCGGATCGGACTTCGCTCGGCCGGAGATCAGAATACTGCGGGGGTACCGAGCGCGGTCAGTGCAGGGAGCGCCAGGTTCTACGTCGCCCTGACGGCGGAGCACGACGTGACGCTGTGGCTGTTCGGCCTTTCGGACAACCAGTTCTACAGCATGGATGCGTCTCTCACTGCGGCGGACTCGGGCATCGAGGTGCTGAGTGCCTCGTTGTCCTCGGTCTCGCCGCCCGAGGTCGGCGAGAGCCGGACGCTCCCGCCGGGTACCTACGTGTACCAGGTCGCTGCGACGACGATCGGCTTCTACCCGCCGGGGATGCAAGGGTCGCTCCTCGTGTCCACGCTGCAGATCGACGCTCCCGATCTGGATGGGGACTCGGTGGTCGACCGGCTCGACAACTGCCCGGAGATCGCGAATCCCGGACAGGAGGTGAACACCCAGAGAACCTCCCAGACACCCGGCCCCCACGGAATCCCGCGCGCCTGCCTCTGCGGCGACGTGAATCGCGATTGCAAGATCAACGCGTCCGACTCCCTCGAGATCGTGCGGCACGCCGGCTTCAGCCCTCCCGCAGGGTCGTTCGACTCGCTCTACTGCGACGTTGACCGCAACGGATCCTGTGACACGCGCGACGCGCTGGCACTGGTCGAGTGGTCGGGCTTCACCGCGCCGCAGGGCGCGGTCCACTTCGGCGAGCCCTACCTCTGCCAGTAGCGGCGCCCCAGCCGGGGCCCGGGCACGGAGACTCCGGGAAGCAGTCGTCGCGGAGCCAGGCGCCGAAGCTGTGGTAGGCGCGCACGCGCGTGCCGTGGAGCACGACGGGGAGCGCTTCGGACAGGCGGGAAGTGAAGACCACGGCCTGCCGGCCTTCAACCCGCACGGCGGGGGGCGCCGCCAGCTCGGCGTTGCTGGCGATGGACGGGGCCGCGCGCTCGTAGAGCGCGGCGAACCGCTGCGCGTCGCGGGCGCTGGCCCAGCGCGTCAGCCAGAAGAAGCCGTCACCGTCGGGGCAGCCGACGTGGAGGAAGCGGTCGCCTCTCCAGCTGGAGACGACGCCGGTGATCTCCTCTTCGGTCGCGTCCTCGACGTGGACCTCGAAGAGCACGCGCAGGCCGAGCGCGCCCGCCACGTTGTGATGACCCGGAGCGCAGCCTGCGGGCACGGCCGCGGCCAGCGGCTCGAGCGGCAGGCCGACGAACTCGACGGGGAAGCCCTCGCCGGCTCCCAGCTCCGGCTCGAAGAAGTGCAGCGACGACAGCGGCGGGTCGGTCATCATGCGGTCGAGGCCCCAGTTGCCGCCCTGCTGGTAGTAGAGCGCGGCGACGACGGTTCCTTCCGCGTACGGGAAGATCAGCGAGCGCTGAAGCAGCCGCGGCGCGCGGGCGAACCCGCCCGTCGGGTGCTCGAGGTCGACCATCATGATCCGGCGCACGCGCCTGGCGCTGCGCAGGTCGCGGTGGAGCGGCAGGTCGTCGTCGGGCACGCCCAGCATCGTGAGCGACGCGTCGCCCTCGGTCGCGGCGGCGATGCCCGCGGCCACGTCGTCGTTGTGGCGGAGCCCGCGCAGGATCCCCATCGACTGCGGGAAGTGCCTCGCCTGCAGAGCGTGGACCAACTCGTGGATGACGATGGTGTCGATGTCGTCCTGGCCCGGCGGCAAGTCGCGGCGCACGTACATCACGTCGTCCGAGGGCGTGTAGAGGCCCACGATCTGGTCGCGCTGGAGTTCCAGCAGCGTCTTGACCAGGTCGAGCTCGCGCGGCAGAAGTCCGAGCGCCTTGTAGGCGCGCTCGTAGGCGGCGACGTAGTCGGCCGGGTAGCTGGCGGCCATCTCGCGGGTCAGGATGGCGTGTACCTCGTCGGCGGTGACGTGGCGGAGCTTCAGCGGCGGGCCGACGTCGAAGCTCAGGCCACGCAGCTGCGAGGCCTGCCGCTGCCAGCCGCGCAGCTGCCAGGACTCCGGCATCAGCACGGCGCAGGCCGTCAGGAGCGCGAGGCACGCGACGATCCCCAGCCGGTTGCGCATTCCCGGCTACAGGCCCCAGCCGCTGCGGTGCACGATCGGGATCCTGCGTCCGGTCCCGAACGCCTTGGAGCTGACGCGCAGGATCAACGGCGCCTGCCGGCGCTTGTACTCGTTGCGGTCGATCGCGCGCAACACCCAGGCCACGTCGGCGGCGCTGGCTCCCGGCGGCGGCTCGATCTCGTCGCCCGCGTGCCGCCGCTCGACGGCCGCCTCGAGCACGGCGTCGAGCGCGTCGTAGCCGGGCAGCGAGTCCGTGTCGAGCTGGTCCGGCGCCAGCTCGGCCGAGGGCGGCTTGTCGATGGCGTTCTGCGGGATGCGCATGCCGTCGCGGTTCGCGTGGCGGGCCAGTGCGTAGACGTCGCGCTTCAGCACGTCGCCGAGCACCGCGACTCCGCCGATCAGGTCGCCGTAGAGCGTGGTGTAGCCAACGGAAAGCTCGCTCTTGTTGCCCGTCCCCAGGACGATGCGGTCCTCGTAGTTGCTCACCGCCATGAGCAGCGTGCCGCGGATGCGCGCCTGCAGGTTCTCCTGCGTCAGCCCGTAGCTCTCGGCCGCTCCGAACAGCACGCGGAACTGCTCGAGGAAGCCCTTGTAGATCGAGTCGATGCGCACGGTGCGGGTCTCCATGCCCATGGCCTCGGCCAGACCCTCGGCGTCGCTGATGCTGTGCTCCGACGAGAACGGACCGGGCATGAGCACCCCGCAGACGTTCTCGGGTCCGAGCGCCAGCGTGGCCAGGTGGGCGGTCACCGACGAGTCGATCCCGCCGGAAAGGGCGATCACGGCCCGCTCCAGCCCCAGCTTGTGCAGGTAGTCGCGGATTCCGAGGACCAGCGCCTTCTCGAGCAAGTCGACGCGCACGGGCGCGGGCCCCTCGTGCGCCCGCCGGGGCTCGAACGGGTCCACCACGGCCAGGTCCTCGTCGAACGCGGCCATGCGCAGGTCCATCGTTCCGTCCGGCGCGACCGCGAAGCTCGCGCCGTCGAAGACCAGCTCGTCGTTGCCGCCGACCAGGTTGCAGAACACGATCGGCAGCCCGTGCGACACCGCAGCGTGTCGAACCATGCGCTCGCGCAGGTCGATCTTCTCCTGCTCCCACGGCGACGCCGACACGCCGAGCAACAGCTCGGCTCCGGCGTCGGCCAGCTCCCGGATCGGATCCACCGGGTACGGCGGGTGGTCGCCCCAGAACTCGCCGCTCCACAGGTCCTCGCAGATCGCGAGTCCGATGCGCCGACCCCGGAAGGTCCACAGCGAGCGCTCCGACGCCGGCTCGAAGTAGCGGGCCTCGTCGAACACGTCGTAGGTCGGCAGCAGCGTCTTGGCCTGCACGTGCGCCACGCGGCCGTCGGCCAGCGCGACCGCGGCGTTCTGGATCGGGCGCGTGGAGCCCGCCGGCGCGTCGACGATCGCGCCGGTCACGATCGCGATGCCGCGCGCCTCGCCGGCCAAGGCGTCGAGCGCCTCGCGCTGGCCGCGCAGGAAGCTCGGGCGCTCGAGCAGGTCCATCGGCGGGTAGCCGCAGAGAGCGAGCTCCGGCAGCAGCAGCAGGTCGGCGCCCTGCTCGCGCGCGCGCGCGGCCGCGCCTCGCGCCTTGGCCAGGTTGCCGGCGTAGTCACCGATGGTGGTATTGATCTGTCCCAGTGCGACGCGCATGCGCCCCTCGCCGCCCCACCCGGTTCAGGTCGGGCGTGCTCGATGGACGATAGCGCGTGGCCCAGGGCCGGGTCAGTAGGTCCCGCTGATGTACTGGCGCAGCTCGGCGACCTCTTGCTCGCGCGCGGCGATCTCGACGAAGAGCAGATCGCGCATCGAGAGCATGTCGATCACCGTACCGTTGGCGAGGATGGGCAGATGCCGGCAGCCGATCGCCTGCATCTTGCTGATCGCCACCAACCGGTCCTCGTCGGGAGCGGCGGTGATCGGGTGCGGCGTCATGACCGCCCGCAGCTCCGTCCTCGCGGGATCGAGTCCCTTCGCCGCCACCCGGCGCAGGAAGTCGCGCTCGCTGAAGATGCCGATCAGCTGACCATTCTCGCAGATGGGCACGGCGCCGATCTGCTGCTCCGCCATCAGGCGGATGACGGTGTCTACCGTCTGGTGAGGCCCCTGTACGTACAGGACCCGGCTTCGCGTCTGGAGAATCTGGGAAAGCAGTCCCATGGCAACCCCTCGCTTGAAGTTGCTCGCAGCCCAACTGCACCACTTGTCGGACCGATTGGCAAGGGAAATCCCTGTGGAATCGACCGGTTGCCGGGCGTCAGCGGGGCCGGGAAGCCCCGCGGGGCGCGCGTGTAGGGTCATTCCTGCGCACCGCGCGCGGGGTGGCCGTCCGGGCGGGCTCTCGGGCGGCCTAGGGCGCCTCGGGCGCCGGAACGGTGACTACGGGCCGCGTGGCCAGCAGCAGGCCCTGGCGCATGCGCTCGCGCTCTTCTGCGCTCAGCCAGGGCGCCAGGGGCTCCAGGCGCGCCAGCGGGAGCGCGGCGTCCGCTACGGGGGCCGCGGCGGCGCAGGCCTGGACCAGACGCCGCCCCAGGCTGAGCAGGACGGGGCGGATCTGGGCCAGGTCGAGCGTGGCGTCCTCGCCCGCCGCGCGGCGCTGAACGGCCTTGGCCAGGTCGATCTGGATCTCGAAGGACTCGCGCAGCGACTCGGCCTGCAGACCCGCCTCGCCCGCGCGCTCGGCCACCCCGTCCAGGACCACCTGCTCGCGGGCCCGGTCCTCGACGGGCAGCCCGTGCGCGCGCTTGTACGCCGCGACCGCCGGCATGAAGGCGATGCGCCTCGCCGCTAGGTCGATCACGTGGTCCACCGCGTCGCGCGGCGACGGCTCGCCGAACCAGCGGCGGCGCAAGCGCCGGAGCTGCGGCTCGCGCTCGGCGAGCCAGGCGTCGAGCCGGGGCCCGAGCACCTCCGCGCGGTGGGGAGCCACCCAGTAGACCTTTCGGTCGACGGGCGGCTCGCAGCGCGTGGCCTGGCCGGGCCGGGCGAAGTGCGCGACCTCG
>JAFDDB010000070.1 GCA_019311115.1 Deltaproteobacteria bacterium | reverse complement strand
AGGAATGGGCAAGGCGAAGTTCGAGCGGACGAAGCCTCACGTGAACGTGGGGACGATTGGTCACGTGGACCACGGGAAGACGACGTTGACGGCGGCGATCACGGCTCGTCAGGCGCAGAAGGGCCTGGCGGAGGTGACTCCGTTCGACCAGATCGACAAGGCGCCTGAAGAGAAGGAGCGCGGGATCACGATCGCGACGGCACACGTGGAGTACGAGACCGAGGCTCGCCACTACGCGCACGTGGACTGCCCGGGCCACGCGGACTACGTGAAGAACATGATCACGGGTGCGGCTCAGATGGACGGGGCGGTGCTGGTGGTGAGCGCTGCGGACGGTCCGATGCCCCAGACGCGGGAGCACGTGCTGCTGGCGAAGCAGGTGAACGTGCCCCACATCGTGGTGTTCATGAACAAGGTCGACCAGGTGGACGACGAGGAGCTTTTGGAGTTGGTGGAGCTCGAGGTTCGGGAGCTTCTTTCGAGCTACGACTTTCCCGGGGACGACCTTCCGGTGATCAAGGGCTCGGCGTTGAAGGCGGGGGAGGACCCGTCGAACGACGAGGCGAACGCGTGCATCGACGAGCTGATGACGGCGTTGGACGAGACGATTCCCCAGCCGGAGCGTGCGACGGAGCTTCCGTTCCTGCTTCCGGTGGAGGACGTGTTCTCGATTTCGGGCCGTGGGACGGTGGTGACGGGCCGGGTGGACCAGGGGATGGTTCACACGGGCGACGAGGTGGAGATCATCGGGATCCGGGACACGCAGAAGACGGTGGTGACGGGCGTGGAGATGTTCCGGAAGATCCTCGACGAGGGTCAGGCGGGGGACAACATCGGTTGTCTTCTGCGGGGCACGAAGAAGGACGAGGTGGAGCGGGGCCAGGTGTTGGCGGCTCCCGGTTCGATCACGCCGCACACGAAGTTCAAGGCGGAGGTGTACGTGCTGACGAAGGAGGAGGGCGGTCGTCACACGCCCTTTTTCAAGGGCTATCGGCCCCAGTTCTACTTCCGGACGACGGACGTGACGGGGATCGTGGAGCTTCCGGAGGGCACCGAGATGGTGATGCCGGGAGACAACGTTCCGATCACGGTCGACCTGATCACGCCGATCGCCATGGCGGGAGGGCAGCGCTTCGCGATCCGCGAAGGCGGCCGCACCGTGGGCGCCGGCGTCGTCTCCGACGTGGTCGAGTAGCGGAGCGAACATGGCCAAGGCTGGCGCACCCAAGATCCGCATTCGAATCAAGGCTTACGACCACAAGCTCTTGGATCAGAGCGCCTCGGAGATCCTCGACACGGCCATCCGCACCGGTTCGCGCACGGCTGGACCCATCCCGCTCCCCACCAGCATCAACAAGTACACCGTCCTTCGCGGGCCCCACATCGACAAGAAGTCACGCGAGCAGTTCGAGATCCGAACCCATCGCCGGCTGATCGACATCCTCGATCCGACCCCCCAGACCGTCGATGCGCTGATGAAGCTCGAGCTCAGCGCGGGTGTGGACGTCGAGATCAAGATCTGACCATGGCCGCGAAGCTCGAAAAGACCATCTTCGAAGCGCCGATCCGGGCGGACCTGATCCAGGCCGTGGTCGTCGGCCAGCACGCCGCGCGGCGCTCGGGAACCCACGCCGTGAAGAACCGCGCTCTCGTCTCGGGCGGCGGACGCAAGCCGTTCAAGCAGAAGGGCACGGGACGCGCCCGCCAGGGCACCACGCGCGCCTCGCAGCACGCCGGGGGCGGCGTGACCTTCGGGCCGCAGCCCCGTTCCTATGCCCAGTCGGTCCCCAAGAAGGTGCATAGGGCGGCGCTTCGCTCGGCGCTCTCGCTGCGAAACCAGGAGTCGGCTCTCCAGGTCGTCAAGACGTTCGCGGTCAGCGAGATGAAGACGAAGCTCGTCGCCGCCGAGCTCGAGAAGCTGGGTGTCGACGACGTGCTGATCGTGACCCGTGAGCGCGACCGCGTGCTCGAGCGCGCCGCCCGGAACCTCCCGCGCGTCCGCGTGCTCGCGGCTGCGGGCCTGAACGTCCGCGACGTCCTCGCCCGCCGGAGCCTGGTGATGACCGAGGACGCCGTCGCGGCGGTCACGGAGCGCCTGCGATGAACGTCCAACAGGTCATCCGGCGTCCGCTCATCACCGAGAAGAGCACGATCGAGCGCGAGCTCCAGAACATCGTCACCTTCGAGGTCGATCCCCGCGCCAACAAGACCGAGATCCGCAACGCCGTCGAGACGCTCTTCGACGTCCAGGTTCTCGAAGTGCGCACCTCCTCGGTCAAGGGAAAGAAGCGGCGCGTCGGACGCAACGTCGGCTACCGCCCGAACTGGAAGAAGGCCCGCGTGAAGCTCCGCGAGGGCGACAGCATCGAGTTCTTCGAAGGGGTCTGATCCGTGCCCACCCGCAAATACAAGCCGACCTCTCCCGGACGCCGCGACATGACCGTCTCGGACTTCGCCTCGGTCACCCGGGCCAAGCCTGAGCGCTCACTCGTGCGTGCGCTCAAGAAGAGCGGCGGACGCAACAACCTGGGCCGCCAGACCGCGTTCCATCGCGGTGGCGGCCACAAACGCCGCTACCGTCTCATCGACTTCAAGCGCGGAAAGTGGGACGTGCCCGCGCGGGTCGCCACCATCGAGTACGACCCGAATCGCAGCGCGCGCATCGCCCTGCTCCACTACCTGGACGGTGAGAAGCGGTACATCCTGGCGCCGGTCGGGCTCCAGGTCGGCGACACGGTCCAGACGGGCGAACGCGCGGAGATCCGGCCCGGGAACACCCTGCCGCTGCGCACGATCCCCCTCGGCACCGTGATCCACAACGTCGAACTGAAGCCCGGCAAGGGCGGCCAGATGTGCCGCGCCGCCGGCAGTAGTGCGCGACTCATGGCCCGCGAGGGCAAGCTGGCGCAGCTAAAGTTGCCGTCCGGCGAGACCCGGCAGGTGCAGGTCAGCTGTCTGGCGACGATCGGGCAGGTCGGAAACGTCGAGCACGAGAACGTGACGATCGGAAAGGCCGGCCGCTCGCGCTGGCTCGGCCGCCGCTCGAACGTGCGCGGCGTCGCCATGAACCCGGTCGACCACCCGCACGGCGGCGGCGAGGGGCGCTCGTCCGGCGGCCGCCACCCGGTCACCCCCTGGGGCGTGCCGACCAAGGGCTACAAGACCCGCAAGAAGAAGCACCCGTCGAACAAGTTCATCGTGAAGCGGCGAGGCAAGAAGTAATGGCGCGATCCATTCGCAAGGGTCCCTACGTCGAGGCTTCGCTGATGAAGCGGATCCGCGAGCAGAACGAGTCCGGCGGCAAGCGGATCATCCGCACTTGGTCGCGGCGCTCGATGATCTTGCCCGAGATGGTGGGCCACAACCTGCACGTCTATAACGGCAAGCTCTTCATGCCGGTCTACCTGACCGAGAACATGGTCGGCCACCGGCTTGGAGAGTTCGCGCCCACGCGCAAGCAGGCCGGGCATGCCGCGGACCGCAGGCTGAAGAGGAAGTAGAGGCGGCGCATGGAGGTCACGGCAAAGCTGCGGAACCTGAAGATGGGCTGCCGGAAGGGCCGCTACGTGGCCGACATGATCCGGCGCCGCCCGGTTTCGGACGCGCTCACGGTCCTCCAGGGCTGCTCGCGGGCGGCCGCACGGCCGATCGAGAAGCTGGTCCGATCCGCGCTGGCGAACGCCCAGGAGAAGAACGCGCGGCAGAACGCCGGCATCGATCTCGACAATCTCTATGTCAAGACCATCACCGTTGACCAGGGTACGCATTCATGGCGGGTCAAGCCGCGGGCCATGGGCCGCGCGAACTGGATCCGCAAGTACAGCAGTCACGTGACCGTCGTGCTCGACGAGAAGTAGGAGAGAACGTGGGTCAGAAAGTACATCCCTACGGCTTCCGCCTCGGCATCATCTATGGATGGCAGTCGAACTGGTTCGCGGAACGCGGTTACGGGGACATGCTGCACGAGGATCTGCGCATCCGGGACTTCATCAAGAAGAAGGTCTTTCACGCCGGCATCAGCCGCATCGTGATCGAGCGGCGCGCGGACAAGATGGCGGTCAACATCCACACGGCTCGCCCCGGCATCCTGATCGGGAAGCGCGGCGCCGAGGTCGACGCTCTCCGCAAGGAGGTCGCGAACCTCACGAAGAACGAGGTCTTCATCAACATCCGCGAGATCCGAAAGGCCGAGATCGACGCGCAGCTCGTCGCAGAGAACGTGGCGCAGCAACTGGTACGTCGCATGGCCTTCCGGCGGGCGATGAAGAAGGCCGTCAGCTCGACCATGAAGTTCGGCGCCGGCGGAGTGAAGATCGCCGTGGCTGGCCGCCTCGGTGGCGCCGAGATGTCCCGTCGCGCCGAGTATCGTGAGGGCCGGGTTCCGCTGCACACGCTGCGGGCCGAGATCGACTACGGAATGGCCGAGGCCAAGACCACCTACGGCGTGATCGGCGTCAAGTGCTGGGTCTTCACCGGATACGTGCCGGATTCGCGAATCAAGCAGGAGCGGCTCGTCGCGCCCGGCGAGCGCACGCCGGCGAGCTGATCGGAGAGAGCGATGCTCCAGCCCAAGCGAACCAAGTACCGCAAGCAGCAGCGCGGCCGCATGCGCGGCAAGGCGATGCGCGGAAGCACGCTCGCGTTCGGCGACTTCGGCCTCCAGGTCGTGGAGAGCGGGTTCATCACGGCGCGGCAGATCGAGGCCGCTCGGATCGCCATGACGCGCCACGCCAAGCGCGGTGGCAAGGTCTGGATCCGGCTCTTTCCGGACAAGCCCATGACCAAGCGCCCGCCCGAGACTCGCATGGGAAAGGGAAAGGGAGCTCCCGAGTTCTGGGTTGCGCGCGTCAAGCGCGGCAAGGTCATCTACGAGATGGAAGGCGTCACGCGCGAGGTCGCCCACGAGGCGCTTCGACTGGCCGCACACAAGCTGCCGCTGAAGACGCGCGTGTTGGACAGGGCTTCGGGATGAAGGCCTCCGATCTCCGCCAACTCCAGCCCGACGAGCTCGAGGCGCGGATTCGCGACCTTCGCGATTCGCTCTTCGGCCAGAAGATCAAGCATGCCACCGGGCAGCTCGAGAACACCGCGGGCGTGCGTACCACGCGGCGCGACCTCGCGCGCGCTCTCACGGTGCAGAACGAGAGGAGCGGCGAGGAATGAGCGAGCGTGGACTGCGCAAGACGCGCGTCGGGTTCGTGGTCAGTGACAAGATGGATCGTTCCGTCATCGTCGAGGTGTCGAGGACGGTCCAGCACGCGCTGTACAAGAAGTTCCTCCGCAAGCGGAAGCGCTTCATGGCCCACGACGAAGAGAACGCCTACAAGACTGGCGACAAGGTCCGGATCGTCGAGATCCGCCCGCTGTCCAAGCGCAAGCGCTGGCGCGTGCAGGAGAAGGTGACGTGATCCAGACGGAGTCGATCCTCCAGGTGGCAGACAACTCCGGCGCGCGCCGCGTCCTCTGCATCAAGGTGTTGGGCGGCGCCAAGCGGCGCTACGCGTCGGTCGGCGACGTGATCGTCGTCTCGGTCAAGGAAGCTCTGCCCAACAGCCGGGTGAAGAAGAAGCAGCTCCACAAGGCCGTCGTCGTGCGAACGGCCAAGGAGATCGGTCGCCCGGACGGGTCGTACATCCGCTTCGACAACAACTCGTGTGTCCTGATCGACGCCAACCGCGAGCCGATCGGCACGCGCATCTTCGGCCCCGTGGCGCGCGAGCTGCGTGCCCGGCGCTTCATGAAGATCATCTCGCTGGCGCCGGAGGTGCTGTGATGGCGTCCCGGATTCGCAAGGGCGACACCGTCGAGGTGCGGGCGGGCAAGAACAAGGGCTCGCGCGGCTCGGTGCTCGCCGTGCACGCGGGTGGACTGAAGGTGACCGTCGAGAACGTGAACGTCGTCAAGCGCCACCAGAAGGCGCGTCCTGGCGTAGGCCAGGGCGGCATCATCGAGAAGCCCGCTCCGATCGACGTGTCGAACGTGGCTCTCATCCACAAGGGCGAGTGCACGCGCGTTGGTTTCCGCGTGGTCGATGGACAGAAGGTGCGCTGGAGCCGCAAGCACGATGAGGCGATCGATGGCTGAAGAAGCATACACGCCACGCTTGCTCGAGAAGTACCGCGAGAAGGTCGTTCCCGACCTGCGCGAGCGGTTCGGCTACTCGAACCCGATGCAGATTCCGCGCGTGTCGAAGATGAACGTGAACGTGGGCCTCGGAGAGGCGCTCTCGAACGCGAAGCTGCTCGAAGGCGCGGTGGCGGAGCTTGGCCAGATCACGGGCCAGAAGGCCGTCATCACCAAGGCCCGCAAGTCGATCGCGAACTTCCGCCTGCGCGAAGGCATGTCGATCGGCGCCACGGTGACGCTGCGGCGTGCGCAGATGTGGGAGTTTCTGGACCGCCTGGTGAACGTGGCGCTTCCGCGCGTTCGCGACTTCCGGGGGCTGTCGCCGCGCGCGTTCGACGGCCGTGGCAACTACACGCTCGGCATCCGCGAGCAGATCATCTTTCCCGAGGTGGACTACGACAAGGTCGAGCGGATCCAGGGCCTGAATGTGACGATCGTGACCACCGCAGAGACGGACGACGAGGGCCGGGAGTTGCTGCGCGGCCTCGGCATGCCGTTCCGTACGTGAGTTCGAGGAACTTTTCATGTTGACCGACCCCATTGCAGACATGCTCACGAGAATCCGCAACGGCGGGCATGCCCGGCTGCGCTCGGTGCGCATGCCGGAGTCCCGCATCAAGCGTGAGCTGGCGCGCGTTCTGGCGGAGACCGGGTACATCCTGGGATTCGAGAGCGACGGCGACGCCAAGAAGCCGCAGTTGTCGATCGGCATCCGCTACGACGACCGGGCGCAGCCCATCATCGAAGGGCTGCAGCGCGTCTCGAAGCCGGGCTGCCGCGTCTACGTCGGCGTCGAGACGATCCCGATCGTCCGCAACGGACTCGGCATCGCCATCCTGTCGACGCCCCGCGGGATCATGACCGACGCGCAGGCTCGCGACGCCCGCGTGGGCGGCGAAGTCCTGGCCGAGGTCTGGTAGCGCCATGTCGCGTGTCGGAAGCCGTCCTGTCGAGTTCGCGTCTGGTGTCGAGGTGAAAATCGCCGACGGCCGCGTACTCGTGAAGGGGCCGAAGGGTCAGCTCGAAGAGGCGCTCGTCGCCCGCACGCAGATCGAGGTCAGCGACGGCTCGGCCCTGGTCAAGCGTGACGGCGACGAGAAGACAGCGCGCGCGAACCACGGCCTGATGCGCAGCCTGCTGGCGAACATGGTGACCGGCGTGACGTCGGGCTTCGAGAAGGGACTCGAGATCATCGGCGTCGGATACCGCGCCGAGGTGAAGGGCCGCGACCTGACACTCGCCGTCGGCTACTCGCACCCCGTGGTGATGCCGATCCCCGAAGGGCTCGAGGTCAAGTGCGACAGCCCGACGAAGCTCTTGGTTTCGGGGATCAGCAAGCAGAAGGTCGGCCAGTTCGCAGCCGAGATCCGGGGCGTGCGCAGTCCGGAGCCGTACAAGGGCAAGGGAATCCGCTACGCCGGCGAGCAGGTCCGGCGCAAGGTCGGCAAGGCCGCGGTCGGAGGCTGAGGACAATGGCAGTACCGCGTCGGCGCGAGCTCTGGAAGAAGCGGAAGGTGCGCGTGCGCAAGCAGTTGCGCCGCACCGAGATCCCGCTTCTCACGGTCTTTCGCAGCAGCAAGCACATCTACGCGTCCCTCACCGACCCGCTCACCGGCAAGACGCTCACCAGCGTCTCGACCCGGAGCCCGTCGATTCGCGAGGGCCTCGAGAAGACGGGCGACAAGGCCGCGGCCAAGAAGGTGGGCGAGGCCATCGCCGCGGCCGCGATCCAGCGGAAGATCGAGCGGGTCGCCTTCAACCGGAACGGTTTCATCTACGCCGGCCGCATCAAGGCGCTGGCGGATGCAGCCCGCGAAGCAGGGCTACGGCTCTGAGGCAGTGAATGAGCAGTGTTGATCTGGCAGGCAGGGAACGTCTGAACCCCAACGACTTCGACCTCGAAGAGCGCGTCGTCGATATCAACCGCGTGGCGAAGGTGGTGAAGGGCGGGCGCCGCTTCGGCTTCACCGCGCTCGTCGTCGTCGGCAACGGCCGCGGCGTGGTGGGCTCCGGCCTCGGCAAGGCGAACGAGGTTCCCGAGGCGATCCGCAAGGCGATCGAGAAGGCGCGCAAGGACCTGGTCCGAGTGCCGCTGATCGACGAAACCCTGCCCCACGAGGTGCTCGGGCATCACGGCGCGGGCCGGGTGCTGTTGAAGCCCGCCTCTCGCGGAACCGGCGTGATCGCCGGCGGCGCCGTGCGCGCGCTGTGCGAGGCGGCGGGAATCCAGAACGTGCTCACGAAGTGCATCGGGTCGAACACCGCGCACAACGTGATCCTGGCCGCCATGTCCGGCCTGCGATCGCTCAAGTCGCTGGACGAGCGCCACCGCGAGCTTCGGGGCGACGCATGAGCAAGGGACGGATCCGGGTGCGTCAGGTCAAGAGCGAGATCGGCTTCGCCCGCGACCAGCGGGCGACGCTGCGCGGGCTGGGTCTGCGCCGCATCGGCGCCGTCTCCGACCTGGAAGACTCTCCGTCCGTGCGCGGCATGATCAACAAGGTCCGGCACCTGGTGCGGGTCGAGGAGGGCTGAGCGTGCTCGATCGCCTGCAGACGAACCCCGGATCGCGGAAGGCCCGCAAGCGCGTCGGCCGTGGACACGGCAGCGGCAGCGGCAAGACCGCGGGCCGAGGCCAGAAGGGCGCGGGCTCGCGTTCCGGCCACAAGGTTCGCAGCTGGTTCGAGGGCGGTCAGATGCCGCTCTCGCGCCGCGTGCCGAAGGTCGGCTTCACGAACATCTTCGCGAAGCCGCGGCAGGCCGTGAACGTGAAGGCGCTCGCGCGTTTCGAGGCGGGCACCGTGATCGACGCCGCCGAGCTCGCGCGTGTGGGTCTCGTCCCTCGCGCCGACGTGCCCGTCAAGGTGCTCGGCGAGGGCGACGTCGGTGCCGCGCTCACGCTCCGTGTCGACGCGGTCTCGGCCACCGCGCGCCAGAAGCTCGAGGCGGCGGGCGGCACCATCGAGATCGTCGTGACCCGCCGCGCCGCGAAGAAGCAGAAGGCCGAGGCGTGAACCCCGGGGCGGTTCAGAACATCACTCGAATCCCGGAGCTGAACCGCCGGATCCTGTTCACCTTCGCCATGCTCGGCGTCTACCGCGTGGGTTGCGCAATTCCCACTCCCGGCATCGACCCCGAGGAAATGCGCCGCTTCTTCGCCGACGCGGGTGGCGTCCTGGACCTGTTCAACATGTTCACCGGCGGCGCGCTCGAGCAGCTCTCGATCTTCGCGCTCGGCATCATGCCGTACATCAGTTCGTCGATCATTCTCCAGTTGCTGACGGTCGTGATTCCGCGGCTGGCCGAGCTCAAGAAAGAGGGGGAGGAGGGGCGCCGCGTCGTCACGCGCTACACCCGCTACCTGACCGTCATTCTCGCGGTCCTCCAGGGCTACCTGATGGCGACCGCACTCGAGAGCGGGATCTTCGGTCCGCGCACCGTCTTCGAGCCCGGCCTCCAGTTCCGCCTGATGACGATGATCACGCTCACCGCGGGCACGTCGTTCATCATGTGGCTCGGCGAGCAGATCACCGAGCGAGGCATCGGAAACGGCATCTCGCTCGTCATCTTCTCGGGAATCGTGGTCAGCATCCCGTCGGCGCTCACCAACCTCTACGACCTGATCCGAACCGGACAACTCGAGCCCATCGGCGCGATCCTGCTCTTCGGCATGATGATCGCGATCGTGGGCGCGATCGTGCACTTCGAGAGGTCGCAGCGGCGGATCCCCATCCAGTACGCGCGCCGCGTCGTCGGGCGCCAGGTCGTGGGCGGTGGCATGTCGTACTTCCCGCTCAAGCTCAACGTCGCCGGCGTCATCCCGCCGATCTTCGCGTCCTCGCTGCTTCTCCTTCCGGCGCAGCTCGGACAGTGGACCGACGCCAGCGTGGTAGGCGACTTCCTGTCCGACTACTTCGCGCCGAGCATGGTGCTCTACAACGTGGTGTACGTGGGCCTCATCATCTTCTTCGCGTACTTCTACACGGGCGTCATGATCGACCCCGACGATGTCGCGGAGAACATCAAGAAGAACGGCGGGTACATCCCCGGCATCCGGCCGGGCCAGCGCACTGCCAGCTACATCCACCGCGTGTTGAATCGCACGACGGCAATCGGTGCGGTCTACCTGGCGGGAGTCTGCATCCTGCCAGTGCTGCTCGCGGGTCAGTTCAACGTGCCCTTCTACTTCGGCGGCACCGCGCTGCTGATCGTGGTGGGCGTCGCGCTCGACACGGTGAGCCAGGTCGAGGCGCACCTGGTCACCCGCAGCTACGACTCCTTCGTTCAGGGCGTCCGCATCCGCGGGCGCGGGAACCGATGAGCGAGCTGAACCTCATCCTCACGGGACCGCCGGGGGCCGGCAAGGGCACGCAGGCCAAGCGCCTGATGGACCGCTGCGGCATCCCGCAGATTTCGACCGGCGACATGCTCCGCGAAGCGGTGGCCTCCGGCAGCGAGCTGGGCCAGCGCGTGAAGGGAATCATGGACCGGGGGGAGCTGGTGCCGAACGAGGTCGTGATCGAGCTGGTGCGCGAGCGCCTCGCCCGCTCCGACTGCAAGACCGGCTTCATTCTCGACGGCTTCCCGCGGACGCCCGAGCAGGCCAGGGTGCTCGACCAGATCCTCGAGGACCTGGGCCGCGAGGCCGTCCGCGTGGCGTGCCTGCAGGTGCCCGAGCAGGAGCTGATCGACCGCATCCTGTCGCGGGGAGAGGGTCGGGCCGACGACAACCAGGAGACGATTCGCCGCCGGCTCGAGGTCTACCAGAACGAGACGGCCCCGATCCTGGACCACTATGCCGCCGCGCTGAAGCAGGTCGACGGGGTCGGCAGCTTCGACGAGATCGCCGAGCGCCTCGCGGCCGCGGTGGGAGTCGGCTCGTGATCCAGCTCAAGTCCGAGAGAGAGCTCGAGAAGATGCGCGAGGCCGGCCGGCACGTGGCCGAGATCCTGCTGCTGCTGCGCGAGATGGCGCTTCCGGGCGTTACCACGGGCGAACTCAACGAGGCTGCGGCCCACGAACTCGGCGCGCGGAAGCTCGAGTCCTCGTTCCTCGGCTACAGCCCCGGAGGCGCCCCGGCCTATCCGGCCGTGCTCTGCACCTCGGTCAACGAGGAGATCGTCCACGGCATTCCGGGCGACCGGGTGCTCGTCGAGGGTGACCTGTTGAAGCTGGATTTCGGTGTTATCTTCTCCGGCTTCCACGGCGACTCCGCAGTCGCGTTCCCGATCGGTGAGGCCCCTGAGCCGGTCCTCGGTCTCCAGGAAGCCACCCTGCGGAGCCTGTATGCCGGGGTCGAGCAGATGGTGCCTGGCAACCGCCTCGGCGACGTGTCGAACGCGGTTCAGACGGCGGTTGAAGGGGCAGGGTTCACGATTGTGCGCGACTTCGTCGGGCACGGCATCGGGCGCTCGATGCACGAGCCGCCGCAGGTTCCCAATTTCGGCCGCGGGGGCCGCGGTCCGCGGCTTCGGCCCGGGATGGTGCTGGCGATCGAGCCGATGGTGAACATGGGAACGGCCGAGGTCGAGGTACTGGACGACGGATGGACAGCGGTGACCGCCGACGGGGAGTGCTCGTGTCACTTCGAGCACACGGTGGCGATCACGCAGAAGGGCCCACAGATCCTGACCCAGGTCGCGGGCAGTCATTGACGGGAGAACGGCCGTGAAAGTCCGGGCGAGCGTTCGCAAGATGTGTGAGAAGTGCAAGATCATCCGCAGGAAGGGTGTCTTGCGCGTGATCTGCGAGAATCCGAAGCACAAGCAGAGGCAGGGCTAGGCATGGCCAGAATCTCAGGCGTCGATCTGCCGCGCGAGAAGATCATCAGCATCTCGCTCACGTACATCTACGGCGTCGGACGTTCCACCGCGGTCCGGATCTGCGAGGACGCCGGCGTTCCAGTGGGCACGAAGACCTTCGATCTGGACGAGTCCGAGGTCTCGCGCCTCCGCGACGCCATCGAGAGCACGGCGCAGGTCGAGGGCGACCTCCGCCGCGAGGTCTCGCAGAACGTCAAGGACCTGATGGACATCGGCTGCTACCGCGGGCTGCGCCACCGGCGCGGGCTCCCGGTCCGCGGCCAGCGCACCCACACCAACGCACGTACCCGCAAGGGAAAGACGAGGCCGGTGGCCGGCAAGAAGAAGACCCCGACCAAGAAATAGAGGCAGCGGTTCATGGCCAAGGCAAAGCGCGTAAAGAAGCGCGTAAAGAAGAACATCCAGACGGGCGTCGCGCACGTTCACGCGACCTTCAACAATACCCTCATCACGATCACGGACGTGGCGGGCAACACGCTCGCGTCGTCCTCGTCGGGCCAGGTGGGGTTCAAGGGCTCGCGCAAGTCGACGCCGTTCGCGGCGCAGATGGGCGTCGAGGACTGCGTCAAGAAGGCGATGGAGCACGGCGTGCGCCAGGTGGGCGTGCTCGTGAACGGTCCAGGCGCCGGCCGCGAATCCGCGCTCCGCGCGCTCGCCGCGGCGGGGCTGCGCGTGACCTACATCCGTGACGTCACCCCCATTCCTCACAACGGCTGCCGCCCTCCCAAGCGGCGCCGGGCATAGGGAGGCCGAGTTGGCCAGGTACACCGGTTCCGTCTGCCGCCTCTGCCGTCGAGAGGGCATGAAGCTCTTCTTGAAGGGTGAGCGCTGCTTTACCGATCGCTGCTCGATCGAGCGCCGCAACTATCCGCCGGGCCAGCACGGCCAGGCGCGCCCGCGCTTCTCGGACTACGGAAACCAGCTTCGCGAGAAGCAGAAGGTGCGGCGCCTCTACGGCGTGCTCGAGCGCCAGTTCCGCATCACCGTCCGCGAGGCCGAGCGCATGAAGGGCGTGGCGGGCCACAACCTGCTCGAGTTGCTCGAGCGCCGGCTCGACAACACCGTCTACCGGCTCGGAATGGCCACGTCGCGCAGCGAGGCCCGCCAGCTCGTGCGCCACGGACACTTCACGATGAACGGCCGGCGCCTGACCGTCCCCTCGGCGCGCGTCCGCGAAGGCGACGTGATCGGCCTCACCGCCCGCGGCGCCAAGGCCGCGCGCATCGAGGGAGCCCTCGATGCGGTCGACGCGCGCGCGCTTCCGGCTTGGCTGTCCCTCGACAAGAGCCAGAAGACCGCCGAGATCGTGGGCCGTCCCCAGCGAGAAGAGATCACGATTCCAATCCAGGAACAGCTCATCACCGAGCTGTACTCCTCTAGATAGCCCGCGGACCCGACGGGAGGAGAACATGAACGCCGAACTCATGGTGAAGAACTGGCAGGATCTGATCCGCCCCCGGCGAATGGTCGTCGAGCCAAATCTGTCCGAAAGCTACGGCAGGTTCGAGTGCGCTCCGCTCGAACGCGGCTTCGGTCTGACACTCGGGAACGCGCTGCGTCGCGTGTTGCTCTCGTCGCTGAGCGGCGCGGCCATCACGTCGGTGCGAATCGAGAACATCCAGCACGAGTTCACGACGATTCCCGGCGTGGTCGAGGATGTGACCGACCTGGTGCTGAACCTGAAAGAGGTGCGCCTGCGGATGAACGCACCCGGACCCAAGGAGATCTCGATTTCCAAGAAGGGCCCGGGTCCGGTCACCGTGGCCGACTTCAACTCGCCGGACCAGACCGTCGAGTTCCTGAACACCGACCATCACATCGCGACGCTCTCCGAGGACGCCGAGTTCGAGCTCACCGCGAGCTGTTCGCTCGGCAAGGGCTTCGTGCTCGCGGAGCGGAACACGAGCGAGGAGCAGCCGATCGGGACCGTTCCGATCGACTCGAACTACTCGCCGGTTCGCAAGGTGAACTACACGGTCACCAACGCGCGCGTCGGCCGCGAGACGGACTATGACCGGCTCACGATCGAGGTGTGGACCGACGGCTCGCTCGAGCCCGCCGATGCCCTGGCGTTCGCGGCCAAGATCCTCAAGGACCAGCTCTCGATCTTCATCAACTTCGAAGAGGACGTGGAGCGCGCCGTCGCCGAGGATCGCGCGGCGGTGAAGCTGAACGATGTGCTGCTCCGCCCGGTCGACGAGCTGGAGCTGTCGGTTCGCTCGGCGAACTGCCTGCAGAACGCCGACATCAAGTACATCGGCGAGCTGGTCCAGCGCTCCGAAGGCGAGATGCTCAAGACCAAGAACTTCGGGCGCAAGTCGCTCAACGAGCTCAAGAAGATCCTGGACGAGCTCGGGCTCGGATTCGGCATGTCGATCGAAAGCTTCCCCAACCGGAAGGACCTCGATCAGATGCGGTCGCTGGACAGCTAGCCCGGCCGCCTGCTAGGAGCAACGCGATGCGCCACCGCAAGGACCACCGCAAGCTCGGCCGTTCGCCGTCGCATCGCAAGGCGATGCTCCGGAACATGGTGACCTCGCTGCTCGAGCACGAGGAGATTCGGACGACCGACGCGAAGGCGAAGGAGATCCGCCGCGTCGCCGAGCGGATGATCACGCTCGGCAAGCGGGGCACGCTGCATGCGCGCCGCCAGGCGCTCGAGACCCTGCGCAGCAAGGAAGTCGCTTCCAAGCTCTTCGACACGCTGGCGGACCGCTACCGCGAGCGACCCGGCGGCTACACGCGGATCTTCAAGCTCGGCGGCCGGCGGCACGGAGACAACGCGCCGATGTCGATGATCCAGCTGATCCCGGGTGCGGAGTCCGCCTCCAGCGAGTCGAGCGAGCCCACCGAGGCGACTTGAGCGAGCAGAAGAGCGGCGTCCTCCCCCTGCTGGTGATCGCCGGTCTGTTTGCTGCGGGCGTCGGAGCCGTGGTCGCGCTTCGGGCGCCGGGCTCGTCCGGGCCCCGGATCGACGCGCCTGCGCCGGGCTTCTCGCTGCCCGATCTCGATGGCGGCGCCCTGGCGCTCGACGCGCTCCGCGGGCGGGTGGTGTTCGTCAACTTCTGGGGCACCTGGTGCGCGCCCTGCCGCGACGAGGCGCCGTCCCTCGAGCGCCTCTACGGCCAGCTCCGCGACGACGGCTTCGAGTTGCTCGGCGTCAGCATCGACGCTCCGGGCGCTCGCGACGAGATCCGTGCCTTCCGCGACGAGTTCGGGATCTCCTTCCCGATTCTGGTCGATCCGGGCAAGGAGGTCTATCGTGCCTACGGGGCGACCGGCGTGCCGGAGACCTTCCTGATCGACGCGGGCGGGAACCTGGTGGAGCGCTTCGTCGGGCCCCGGAACTGGGACGAGCCACGCTACGCCCGGGCGCTCCGCAGGCTGCTGGAAGCCCGGGAGCCCGGGCAGGTCGCACAAGACGGGGGTAGGGATGGCTAGGCGCCGGAGGGCCTGGGGGAGGATCTGGATCGGGCCCGCGCTCGTCGTGGGCGTCGCGGCGGCGACCCTGGCGCTCGACGGCAAGACCGGTCTGGTTCCTCTCGTCGACCTGTGGTCGGAGGTCTCGCAGCTCCAGGACGACGTCCGCGATCTGGAAGCGGAGCGCGACGCTCTTCGCGAGCGCGCGCGCGCCCTCAAGACCGACCCGCTCGAGGTCGAGGCCCTGGCACGCGAAGACCTGGGAATGGTCCGGCCGGGAGAGGTCGTCCTACGCCTGACGACGTCCGACCCGGGGGACTAGAGGTTCACCGTGCGCGAAGATCTCGAAGCCCGCCTGCTTCAGGCGGTAGCGCGCGTGGTGCGCGAGTTGGCCCCGGACGCCGAGGTCGACCTCGCCGCGATCAGCCTCGTCCCCGCCCGCTCGCCCGAGCACGGCGACTACGCCTGCAATGCCGGGCTCGTGCTGGCGAAGCCTCTCCGGTCTCCGCCACGCCTGCTCGCCGAGAAGATCGCCGCCGCGCTGGACGCGCCGGACGTCGAGCGGATCGAGATCGCCGGCCCGGGCTTTCTCAACCTGTACCTGGCGCGCGAGCGCTGGCACCAGGTCGTAAGCCGCGTGCTGCGCGCCGGCGAAGCCTGGGGACGGTCCGACGCCAGTGCCGGCGAGACCGTGCAGGTCGAGTTCGTCTCGGCCAATCCGACGGGTCCGCTGACGATCGGCCACGGCCGCAATGCCGTGATCGGAGACGCCGTCGCGCGGCTCTTCGAGGCGGTCGGCTGCAAGGTCACGCGCGAGTACTACTTCAACGACGGCGGACGCCAGATGCGCGTGCTCGCCGATTCGCTCCGCGCGCGTTACGAGCAGGCGCTGGGCCGCGAAGCGGAGCTTCCCGAGGACGGGTACCAGGGCGACTACCTGGTCGAGATCGCGCGCGCGCTGGCCGACGAGCAGGGCGAAGCCTGGCTCGATGCCGAGCAGGACCAGTTCAAGAAGCGCGCCCAGGATGCGATCTTCGCCGACATCGAGTCGACGCTCCAGCGCCTCGGCATCTCGTTCGACGTGTACTTCAACGAGGCGTCGCTGTACGAGAACGGCTCGATCGACGAGGTGCTCGAGAGCCTGCGCGATGCGGGATTCGTCTACGAGGGCGAGGGTGCGGTCTGGCTCGACTCGACCCACATGGATCTCGACCGCGACCGCGTACTCGTGCGCTCGACGGGCGAGCCGACCTACATGCTCCCCGACATCGCCTACCACCGCGAGAAGGTGTCGCGCGGCTTCACGCGCATCATCGACGTGCTGGGACCGGACCACATCGAGCAGTTCCCCTACGTCAAGGCGGCGACCGGCGCGCTCGGCTGCGACGTCGCCGGCCTCGAGGTCGTGATGTACCAGTGGGTGAACCTGCGCAGCGGCGGCGAGATCGTGAAGATGTCGACGCGCAAGGCTTCGTTCATCACGATCGACGAGGTGCTCGACCAGGTCGGCAGCGACGTCTTCCGCTACTTCATGGTCGAGCGGCGCGCCGACACGCACCTCGACTTCGACCTGGATCTGGCGCGCGAGCGCTCGGACCGGAACCCCGTCTACAAGATCCAGTACGCCCACGCGCGTCTCTGCAGCATCGAGCGGAAGGCGTCGGAAAGGGGCGTGACGCTGCCGCCGATCGACGACCTGCCGCTGCAACGCCTCGACTCGCCGGGCGAGATCGAGCTGGCCAAGCGTCTCGGCCACTTTCCCGATCTGGTCGTGCACGCGGCGCGCGCGCGCGAGCCGCAGGAGGTGACCCGCTACCTGCTGGACCTGGCGACCGCGTTCCACACCTACATCTCGGACGGCCGGGGCCACCGCGTGCTGTCGGAGGACGCCGACCTCTCGCACGCCCGGCTGGCGCTGGTGGGCGCGATTCGCACGACGCTCGCAAACGGCCTGGCCCTGCTCGGCATCTCCGCCCCGGAGCGGATGTAGCGTGGCCGGACGCAAGGGCGGCTCGCGATCGGCCCAGGGCACCGTCCGCCGCTGGTTGGCCGGGTTCGCGCTGCTCTCGCTGGGCGCCGGCGTCGGTGTCCTGCTGGGCGCCGTGCTCGACGGCCCGCGCCTGCTGGTCCGGCGCTGGACGGAAGAGGTCCAGACCCTGGAGCTCTCGCGCCCCCGTCCCGAGGCGCCGTCGCTCGACGAGTTCGAGGCGCTCCAGACGCGCGCCGAGCCGGCCCGGCCCGCCCCCGTCAGGCCGCCAGCGCCCGCTCCGGCGGCATCGAAGCCCAGCGCTCCGGCGCCCACGGCTCGGGCGCCGCGGGCAGGGCCGCGACACGCGGTGGCGTCCGCACCCACCGGTGCGGTTCCGACGCCCGAAGAGGTGATCGCCGAGCTTCGGGGGCGCGCCCGCGGAAC
>JAFDDB010000178.1 GCA_019311115.1 Deltaproteobacteria bacterium | reverse complement strand
CGGGGTGTAGACGAAGGAGCCGTCGGGAGCGAAGCTCAGCGAGCCGCTCGACACGTCCGAGACGAGGGCGGCCTTGAGCGGATCGCCCTCGGCATCGGTGTCGTTGGCCATGACCGCGTTCCCGAGCGGAGTGGCCTGGGGCGCCCCGTAGCGGATAAAGCCGTCCGTCATGCTGGCCTGCTGCGCCGCGATCCACTGCGCGGAGCGGGCGCTCTTCGAGACCCGGACCTCGTCGAGGCCACCCTCGAAGAAGTCCCCCGTCAGGTCGTCCGAGCCGTCGTCCTGCGCCCCGAGCGACGCGCTCGACGAGGCGCTGGCAGGGAACGCGGCCGGCGTGAAGCTCATCGTGCCGGTCAGCGGCTGCGCGACGCCGTCGATGTAGACCTCGACGCTGTCGTTCGCGATGTCCACGACGGCCACCACGTGCTGCCACGTTCCCGCGGCCAGCGACCCGCTCGCGGTAGCGACCGTCTGCGCCTCGACGTCGCTGTCGTACGGACGCACCGTCAGCACGAGATCGGCGCCGACCCGCTCGAATGACAGGCGGGACTTGTCCGTGGACCCGCCCGCGGCGATCGAGAAGCTGATCAGCTGGTCGTCTCCGGCGACCGTGCGGGGCGCCATCCAGGCCGAGACCGTGACGGCCCTGACACCGCTCAGGACGTCCACGTCCGAGCCCATGTCGATCCAGTGCGACGCGACGTCCGAGCCCATGTCGATCCAGTGCGACGCGCCGTTGAACAGCTGCGCGTCGCCGACCTTGCTGAGGGCTCCCGTGCCGTTCAGCGAGCCCTGGTTCCGGCCGTCGACGCCGTTCGAGGTGGAGTCCCCGATCGTACCCGACGGACCGGGGTCCTCTCCCAGGTGGTACACCAGCCGATAGCCGGACTCCCACACGCCATCGGGGTCCTGGCCGTCGGCCGCGTGCGGGTTGCCGTACTCCATCCAGATCGAGTCGGCCGGGTTCGAGCCCTCGATCAGCGGCACCCGGACCCAGACGTACGACGTCCCGCCGGGGTTCCACTGCTCGATCTCGTGCGCGAGACGCGTCGTCCCGTCCGAGTCGTAGAGGCGCAGGTCCTCGCCATTCGGCTGCGTCTGTCCGTACTGGATGCGACTCGGGTTCAGCGTGACCAGCACGGGAAAATCCGCCAGGTCCTCGGTGTGCGCGAACTGGTCGAACGTGAGCTGGCGGCGGAACTTCCAGGCGTCGGTCCCGAGCGTCGTGTCCTCGTCGAGCGTGTACGCGTCGTCCTTGGCCACGGGTGCCGCGTTCGTGACCGTGACAGTGACCTTTGCGAGTGCCGGCCCGCCGGAGTGGATGGCGCCGACCGCACCGGGAATCAGCGCGCGGTCGAAGACCATGACGCCGTCGATCGATCCGCCGTAGAAGGCCGCCGGATCCAGGTCTTCACGGGCGCCGAGCACCAGGGCCTGCCCCGGGTTGATGCTGTCTCCGCCGCGTGTCGACGCCCCGCCGAGACCGCCGTCAATGTAGACCTCGGAGCCCACTCCGGAGCGGACGACCAGCGTGTAGGTGTGCCACTGGCCGTCGCCGACCAGGCTGCTGACGTCGACGTTCAGGTCGCCCGCGCCGGGTCCGTCGTCGACGTCGCGGATGTTGGTGACCATTATCCCGGCAACCGCCGATCCGGTCTCGCCGAGGTAGACGCTGAGCGAGTCCGGACTGTCGGCCGGACCGTGGCTGTACAGGTACTGGACGGCCGGGCCCGCCAGGTCGTCGACCTTGAAGCGGAACGCGACGCTGAAGTCGTTGGCGTACGAGAAGTCCGGGATCTCGACGCGGTCGTTCGTCTCGTCGAAGGCCAGGGCAGTGCCGTAGACCCCGCCGACCTCGGCCGCCCCGAACACGGTCCCGTGGTTCGACCCCTCGGAGTCGGTCGCGTCGCCGTCCAGCTTCCAGTAGTGCGTCAGCCCGCGCTTGTCGTCGGTCACCACGTAGCCGAAGCTGTCGTCGCCCGTGAACCCCGCGTCCGGCGTGTAGGTCAGCGTCCCGTCACCGTTGTCGACGACCGTGCCGTTGGCGGGTAGCGAGAAGTCGAGCACGCGGAGACCATCTCCGTCCGGGTCGGTGTCACCGCTGATCACGTCGATCACGACCGGTGTGCCGGACGTCGTGACCGCGACGTCGTCGGCCGCGTCCGGAGGCGCGAGTACCGTCTGCAGCGCCTCGCGAGCCCCCGCTCCGAACGGCAGTCCCGCCTCGATCGCCCCGGTGGCGTACTCGAGATCCCAGTCGCCGCCGAGCGCCGCCGCGCCGGTCAGGTCGTCGCTCGCCGCGACGTCCGTTCCCGTCAGGCCCGAGAGGTCGGCGACCAGCGCCCGCCCGGCCTCGCTCGACGCCAGGTTGCAGCCGTAGAGCAGCAGGTCGGCGCCCTCGGCGAAGGCGGAGCCCCAGCCGGCCAGCCCGTCGGCATGGGCGCCGAGGCTGGCTCCCGAGAGCCAGGTGTCACCGAGCTGCAGACCCTCGCCGTCGCCGTGCGAGACCAGGTGCACGGCGGTCAAGTCCTGTTCGTGTGCGGCGAGGACTTCGCTGATCTGCGCGACGCCGTCGCGTCCGCTCTCGAGGACGACGACCTCGAACCGGTCGGGATCGCCTCTCGAAGTCAGGTCGCCGACCAGGGCCTGCCAGCCCTCGACGCCCGCGTCCACGAAGACGATCTCACGCCGCGGAAGGTATTGCTCGACCGAGTCACCGGTACGCTCACGGAGGATCTCGACGGTGCCGGCCCGAGCCGGCTCGTGGGCCGGCGGCAGGACCGCCTCGAGCGGCAGGTCGGCCGAGAGCAGCAGCCGCGGCTCGATCGCCTCGACCAGGTCCCGCCGATTCCGTTTCGGCCCCCGCGAGGGAGTCCGCCGCCTGCGCATCCAGCTCTCCGAACCCCTCCGGAGCCGCCGGCCGGACAGACCTGCCAGCAGGAGCAACATCGGCCACGCGCGCCGTGATCTTGACCCGTTGCGGCCGAGTCTGCGCACGGCCCGCAGGCGGGCCGGAGCGGTCAAGCCACTCCGCGGCGCGACCGAAGCGACCTGTAGGCAACTTCGGGATGAGGTCGGCGTTCCCGCACGGAGAACGCCCGCTGGAGGGCAGGTGGAATCGGCGTTGCAACGCTGGCTGGAGCTCCAGTGCCAGATGCTCGCCGGCACCCAGAGCGCGCTGGCCGTCTACGGCCGGTCCGAGCACGCACCCGGCGCGCACGTCGCTGCGTGGCCGTCGCCCGAGCAGGTCGACCGCCGGCTGCGCGCGACCGTGCAGATCGCGCACGAGCGCGGACGGCTGTCGGTGCAGCAGCCCGACGCGACACTCCACGAGACCGGCGCGCCGTCGTACCTGGCCGTGCCCCTGACGCGGGAGGGTCGCGTCGTCGGCGCGGTGGGCGTGTGCGTCCCCGCGGTCGCACCCGGCGACCTGAAGTCGCTCACCGACGTGCTCGGCTGGGGGGTGCGATCGCTCGAGCTGCAGCTTGCCGCCGAGGGTGACCGCGATCGCTGGGCCGAGCTGATCTCGCTCTCCGGAGACGTGCTCGACCACGGGACGCTCGCCGAATCCGCGCACGCGTTCTCGGCGGACCTGGCCCGCGGTCTCGGCTGCGAGCGCGTCGCCGTCGGGGTCCTGCGCTTCGGGCGGATGCGCGTGAAGGCGCTCTCGACGAGCCTCCGCTTCGCTGACCAGAGCGACGCCGTGCGCGACCTGCGCCTGGCGATGGAGGAGGCCTCGGAGCAGGACTCGCGGATCGAGCTGCCGGCCCCGGACGCAGCGCCGCCGCAGGGACGGCTCGCGCACGAGTCGTTGCTGCGGGGCAGCGGAGCCGCGACCGTCTGCACGCTGCCCCTGGCGTCGCGGGGCGCGCGCGTCGGCGCGCTGACCTTCGAGTGGAGCGACGTGGACGCGCTCGACGACGACGTGCGCGGCCGCATCACGTCTGCGGGCGCGCTCTTCGGGCCTCTCCTCGAGCTGATGGCGCGCGCCGAAGCCGGCAGCGTGGAGCGCCTGAGGACGTGGCTCGACGCGTTCACCGAGCGGCACTTCGGCGAGGACCGCTCGCCCGCGCTGTGGACGCTCGGCACACTCGGCGCGCTCGTCCTGCTGCTCGGCGTCACCCCGGCGGACTACCGGATCTCCGCGCGGGCCACGCTCGAGGGCCGCGTGCAGCGCGCCCTGGTCGCGGGCGTCGACGGCTACCTCGCCGAGGCGAACGCCCGCGCCGGAGACCTGGTGGCAGCGAACGACGTGCTGGCGCGGTTCGACGACCGGGACCTGCGCCTGGAGCACCGCAAGTGGCAGAGCCAGCGAGCGCAGCTCGAGAACGAGTACCGCGAGGCGCTCGCCGGCGGCGCCCGGAGCGAGGTGGTGATCATGCGGACGCAGATGGAGCAGGCGACCGCACAGCTCGGACTGGCGGAGGAACGCCTGGCCCACACCACGGTCGTCGCACCGTTCGCCGGCATCATCCTCGAGGGCGATCTCGATCGTTCGCTCGGATCGCCGATCGAGCAGGGTACGGTGCTCTTCGAGATCGCCCCGCTCGACGGCTACCGGATCATCGTCGAGGTCGACGGACGCGACATCGCCAGCGTGGCGGCCGGGCAGACCGGCCGGCTCGCACTCACGGCCCTTCCCGGCGACAAGCTCCCCCTGGTCGTCGAGCGCATCACCCCCATGGCGACGACGAAGGACGGCCGCAACTACTTCCGTGTCGAGGCCGCACTCGAGCGGCCCTCCGAGACCCTGCGGCCCGGCATGGAGGGCATCGCCAAGATCGACGTCGGCCGCCGCCGCCGGCTCTGGATCTGGACGCACGGTCTGCTCGACTGGCTTCGCCTGCAGACCTGGTCGCTGCTGCCATAGGAGCCACGTTGGATCCCCTGCACAGCCCGTCGTGGTACCGCGTCGCCGAGCTTCGCCCCAGGCTGAGCCCGCAGCTCCGGTTCCACCGCCACGTGTACCGCGGCGAGAGCTGGTACGTGCTGCAGAACCGGGTCACCGGGCGCGTGCACCGGCTGACTCCCGCCGCGTACTCGCTGGTGAGCCGGATGGACGGCGAACGCACGACCCAGCAGGTCTGGGACGCCGTCGTCAACGAGCTCGGCGACGACGCGCCGACACAGGACGAGACGATCTGGGCGCTTGGGCTGCTGTACGTCGCGGATGTGTTGCGCTGCGACGTCTCGCCGGACACCGCCGCGCTGTTCCGACGCGTGCAGCGCGAGGAGGGACGCGAGCGACGCGCCCGCTGGAACCCGATCGCCTTCCGCGTGCCGCTCTTCGATCCCGACGCGTTCCTGACCCGCTGGCTGCCCTGGGTGGGACCGCTGTTCTCGAGAGCGGGCGCAGTCATCTGGTGCGCGGTCATCCTGTGTGCGGCCGTGGCCGCCGCCCAGCACGCGCCGGAGCTGGCAGCGGCCAGCCGCACGCTGCTCGAGCCCGCCAGCCTGGTCGCCTTCTGGTTCGTGTACCCGGTCGTCAAGGCCTGTCACGAACTCGGCCACGCGTTCGCAGTAAAACGTTGGGGCGGTGAGGTGCACGAGATCGGAATCCTGTTCCTCGTCTTCCTGCCGGTTCCCTTCGTGGACGCCTCCGGCGCGTCGGTCTTCCCCGAGAAGCACCGACGCATGATCGTCGGGGCCGCCGGCATCGGCGTCGAGCTCTTCCTCGCCGCGCTCGGCATGGGGGTCTGGGTCGTCGTGGAGCCGGGGCTCGTGCGCCACGTGGCCTGGGCCTTGATAGTCATCGGCGGCACCTCGACGCTGCTCTTCAACGGAAACCCGTTGCTACGCTTCGACGGCTACTACGTGCTGGCCGACGCCCTCGAGATCCCGAACCTGGCCTCGCGCTCGCGGGTCCACCTGGCGGGGCTCGCGCGCAGGCACCTGCTGGGCCTGCGCGAGCCCACGCGCCAGACCGCCTCCGGAGAGGCCCCCTGGCTGGTCGGATACGCGGTCGCGTCGTTCACCTACCAGGTGAGCGTACTGCTCGGCATCGCCCTCTTCCTGGCCGGACACTTCTTCGTGTTGGGCGTGGCTCTCGCCGCGAGCACGCTCGCGCTCCGGGTCGTGTGGCCCCTCCTGAAGCAGCTGGCGTGGCTTCTGACCGACCCCCAGGTCGGCGACCGCCGCGGACGCGCCCTTGGCGGAGCCGCCCTGGCCGCGGCCGCCGTGCTGGTCGCCGTGCTCATCGTGCCGGTTCCGCTGCGGACCCGGGCCGAGGGCGTGGTCTGGTTGCCGGAGCGCTCGCAGGTCCGCGCGGGTGCCGAGGGCTTCGTCATCGAGGTGCTGGCCGAGCCCTATAGCGTCGTGCACGCCGGCGATCCGCTGGTCCGCACCCGCGATCCCTCGATCGAGGCCCGGGTTCGGAAGCTCGAGGCGGAGCGGGACGAGCGGGCGACGCGGGTTCACGCGCTGGCGCAGTCGAACCGCGTGCAGGCCGAGATCGCGCGCGAGCGGCTCGGCGAGGCCGAGGCCAGCCTGGCTCGGGCACGCGAGCGCGCGGGCGAGGACCTGGTGCGCAGTCCGGCCGACGGCGTGTTCGTGATCCCGGACGGCCGCGACCCCGTCGGCCGCTACCTGGAGCAGGGCGACCTGGTCGCGTACGTCATCGACCTGTCCGCGGCCAGCGTACGAGTCGTCGTACCGCAGCGCGACGTGGCCCTGCTTCGGACGCAGACCCGGCACGCCTGGGTGCGCCTGGAGCACGACCTGGGGTCGGTCCTGCGCGCGAGAGTCGAGCGCGAGGTTCCGGCTGCGAGCGACCGCCTGCCGTCACGGGCGCTGGGAACGGCCGGCGGTGGGCCGTTTGCAGTAGACCCCGCGGACCCGGAAGGGCTGCGGACGCTCGAGCCGGTCTTCCAGTTCGACCTGAGCCTTCCGCGCGACACGCGGGTTCCCGCCGCCGGCGAGCGGGTGTACGCGCGCTTCGACCACGGCAGCGAGCCGGTCGGCCAGCGACTCTACCGCGCCGTGCGCCGCCTGCTGCTGAGGCAGCTCGGTGTCTAGCCGCGCGCTCCCCTTCCGGCCGGGCGTCGCGGCCGG
>JAFDDB010000012.1 GCA_019311115.1 Deltaproteobacteria bacterium | reverse complement strand
ACCACCATCGTCACCATGCCGGCCGAAGGGATGCCCGGCGCGCCGACGGCGGCGAGCATCGCGACCAGGAACACCACCAGCTGCGAGCCGAGCGACAGGTCGATGCCGTAAACGTTGGCGACGAAGAGCGCGGCGATGGCCTCGTAGAGCGCCGTCCCGTCCATGTTGACCGTGGCGCCGAGCGGCAGCACGAAGCTCGACACGTGCGGGGGGACGCCCAGGTTCTCTTCGACGCAGCGCGTGGTCACCGGAAGCGTCGCGGCGCTCGAGCTGGTGGTGAACGCGACGATCAATGCGTCCTGGATGCCGCGAAAGAGCTGCAGCGGTCCGATCCCCGCGAAGACGCGTGCGATCAGGGGGAGCGTCACCGCGGCGTGGACCGCGGTCGCCCCGATCACCACGAGCGAGAACGCTCCAAGGTGCTCGACCAGGCTCGCGAGTCCGATCGTCGCGACCAGGTGCCCGATCAGGGCGAAGATGCCGAACGGCGCCAGGCGGATGAACCAGCCCACGATCCGCAACACGGCCTGGTTCGCCGACGCGAGCGCGTCCACGAGCGCCTGCGCGGGCGGGCCGATCTGCAGCAGGGCCAGCCCGAAAAGCACGGCGAAGGCGACGATCGGCAGGATGCGCCCCTCGGTGATCGACTGCATCGGGTTGGTCAGCACCTGGAAGAGCGTGCGGCCGAGGAACTCGCCGAGTCCCATGCCGACGCTGGCGGCGTCGCGCGAGATCGACGACGCGAAGAACTCCGATTCGGCCAGGCTGCCTCCGCTGCCCGGCTCGAACACGTTCACGAAGACCAGGCCCGTGCCGACGGCGAGGGCCATGGTGAGCAGGTAGAGACCGACCGTGCGCGCGCCCAGGCGCCCCAGGTCGCCCGCGCGTCCCATGCCTGCGATCCCACTCACGATCGAGAGCAGGATCATCGGTGCGATCAGCATCTTCAGCATGGCGATGAAGAGCTTCCCGACGACGCGGACCTCGGCGACGTGGCTGCCGTCCCAGAGTCCGAGCCCGATGCCGCCCGCGAGCGCGACGAGGATCTGGCCGTTCAGCGACAGACCGGTCCCGAAACAGAGCACGGCCAGGGCGCCGAGCAGGGCGGTATACGCCAGGGCGACGTGACCCAGCGGCAGCAGGACGCCGAAGAGGGCGACGCCGATCGCGATTCCCAGGGTCACACGAGCGCCGCTCATCGGGCTCGGATTATACCCCCGTGGGATGTGCCATGATCCGGCATGGCCGAGGAATCGTTCGCGCCCCTGCGCGCGCTCGCCCGCGAGCTTGCCGACCGGGACCGGGACCTGCCCGACTCACTGGCCGAAGCTCGCGCCGCCGCCGAGCGGCTTCGGGAGCGCGCAGTGCGCGCCGTCGAGGCGTTCTGCGACGAGGCGCGCGAGCGCGGCGCCGAGCACCTGGGCCACATCGACGTGGGCGCCGTCGAGCCCGACGACAAGCACGTCGACGCGGTGCAGCTGAGGCTGCGGCGTGGACGCTGGGAGATCGTGTGCGTGGCCAAGGCGTGCGGTCAGGTCACGCTGGTCGGGCCGTACAAGCGATACAAGGCCGAGAAGCCCTGCCTCGACGTTGCGTTCGACGCACCCGAGCTCGAGGCGTCCTTCGACGGCCTGCTGCTCGAGCTGCTGCGCGAGGCGACCGCGCGGTGAGTCTGACGCGCCTCGATCCGGAGCTCGAGCGCGACGTCGAGGACGTCGCTGAACTCGCCGACTTCTTCCGCGCCGGCGAGACGGACGACTTCCGGGTCGGCACCGAGCACGAGAAGATCGGCCTGTACGATCAGACCCTGTCCCCCGTCCCGTACGACGGCGAGCGCGGCATCGGCTCGCTGCTGGCGGTGCTCCACCGTGAGTACGCATTCGACCCGCTCGAGGACGGCGGGAACCTGGTCGGTCTCGAGCGCGAGGGATCGAGCATCACGCTCGAACCGGGCGGACAGCTCGAGCTATCGGGCGCGCCGCTCGCGACGCTGCACGAGACCTGCCGCGAGTTCAACGAGCACCTGGCGCTGATGAAGCACGTGTCCGAGCGGTTCGGCATCGCCTGGCTCGGCCTCGGGATCCACCCGCTGGCGAAGCTCGACGACCTGCCGCGCATGCCGCGCGAGCGCTACGGCCTGATGCGCTCCTTCCTGTCGGAGCGCGGCGATCTGGCGCTCTGGATGATGCACGGCACCGGAACGGTGCAGGCCAATTTCGACTTCTCTTCGGAGGCCGACGCGGCGCGGAAGCTCAGGCTCGCGCTCGCGGCGTCGCCGATCATCACGGCGCTCTACGCGAACTCGGGCGTCTCCGAAGGCGGGCCGAACGGCTTCGAGTCGCGGCGCGCCTGGGTCTGGCGCCACACCGATCCGGCCCGTTGCGGGTTTCCCGCCTTCGTGTTCTCGGACGAGTGGCTCGAGGGCGGTGCCTACCGGCACTACGCCGAGTGGGCGCTCGACGTGCCGTGTCTCTTCATCGTGCGCGGCGAGCATCACGTGCCGCTAGGCGGCCGGACGTTCCGCGACTACCTGCAGAACGGCCACGCGGGCGAGCGCGCGACGCTGGCCGACTGGAACGTGCACCTGACGACCCTCTTTCCCGAGGCGCGCATGAAGCGGGTGATCGAGGTTCGCGGCGCCGACGCCGTTCCACCCTCGCTGGTCTGTGCGCTGCCCGCCTTCTGGAAGGGGCTCTTCTACGACGACGCCTCGCTCGACGCCGCCCTCGAGCGGGTCCGTCCCTGGAGCGCGGCCGAGGTCGACGCGCTCCACGCCCAGGTCGCCCGGAAAGGGCTGTCCGCGGTGTCTCCCGGCGGGCCGGTGCTCGAGATCGCCCGGGAGTTGGTGGATCTGTCGGCGGCCGGGCTGGCCCGGATCGGCGCCCCGAACCGCCGCGGCGAGACCGAGGAGCTGTTCCTCGAGTCGCTGTACGAGATCCTGGATCGTGGCGTAAGCCCCGCCAGGGCCGTTCTGGACCTCTGGGACGGGGCCTGGGCGGGCAGGATCGACCGCCTGATCGAATACGCCAAGTACTGAAGAGATCCAAATTCCCTGCAGCAAGCGTATGTAGGGGAGGGGTCGGCCGTGGCGGTTGACCCCTGACGGCGGGTCTGGATAGGCTACGCCCTATTCGCGGGCTGGGGTGCCCGTCCACGGCGAGCCACGCCGACGGATTTCTGGAGGAACGACGCATGACCTCAATGTTTCGCAGCTTTCTGGCCCTCGCGATCGCGGTAGCGGCCTTCGGACTCGCAACCGACGTCCAGGCGCAGAGCACCGGCGACGCGAAGCGCGCGCTCAAGGCGCAAAAGCTCTTCTACAAGGAGCCCGGCCTGATCGAGGTCGACGTGCGCGCCATGCGCACCACGCTCATGATGACGGGCTACGTCCCGAACGAGGAGCTCAAGGCCAAGTGCGACGAGCTGGCCAAGGGCATCCGCGGCATCAAGGACATCCGGAATCGCATCCGCGTCCGCGAGCCCGAGGTCAGCACCAAGACCGACGAAGAGCTGATGGCGCACATCAACAAGCGGATCGACCAGGACGAGGAGCTCCTTCGCGAGAAGGAGAAGGGCAAGTTCGAGGTCACGGTCACGGACAAGAACGTCGTGATCAAGGGCAAGCTCAAGGACTGGTCGCTGGCTGGGAGCCTGCTCTCGATCGTTCGGGATGCCCGCGGCATCGAGACGATCGACTTCACCAAGCTCAAGTACTGATCGGCCCGGAATATCGGACGCAGGGGGCTGTGGCCGGAAAGGCGGCGGCCCCCTCGCCTCGTCCGATTTCGGGTTGACCCGCGGGACCGGGTGTCTAGGATGCGGCTCTGAGTGCCCGAAGTCCCTGAATTCACGCTTGAAGTGGGCGGCGAGGCCGTCCGCGTCCCGTCCGAGCTGCCGATGCTCGCGCTGCGCAGCTTCGTCGTCTTTCCCGGCACGACCCTGCCGCTCAGCGTCGGGCGGTCGCGCTCGGTCGCGGCCGTGAGACAGGCCGCCTCGGGCGACGGGTTGCTGGCGATCCTGACGCAGCGCCGCGCCGAGGTGGACCAGCCCGGCGCGGACGACCTGTACGAGGTGGGCACGATCGTCCGCGTGCTCCAGACGGCCGATACGGGCAGGGGTCTGTCTATCGTCGTGCTCGGCTTGGCGCGGTTCCGCATGCTCGAGCTCGTGGAAGGCAGCGAGACGCACAGCGTGCGCATGGAACGGGTCGAAGACGTGCTCGCCGACACTCCCGAAGCCGAGGCCGCGCGGCGTACCGTGCAACGCCTGGCCGGCGAGCTGATCCGGCTGCGCGACGATCTTCCCAACGAGCTGGTCGAGATGATCCAGGGGATGCAGGATCCCGCGCGGCTCTCGGACCTGATCGCCTTTGCGGGCAACCTGCCGCTCGAGCAGAAAACCGCCCTGCTCGCGCAGCGCGACGTGCTCGCGCGGCTCCGCGTCCTGATCCGGCACTTGATGCGCGAGATCCGCGTCGCCCAGGTCTCGCGCAGCTTCGCCGAGCGCGCCGCGGGCGAGATCGACGAGGGGCAGCGCAAGCGCCTGCTTCGCGACCAGCTGCGCCAGATCCAGGAGGAGCTCGGCGAGACCGAGGAGCAGCAGGCCGAGATCGACGACCTGCGCGACCGCATCGAGGCCTGCGACCTGCCCGAAGAGGTCAGCCAGGTCGCGGAGCGCGAGGTCGGCCGCATGGGCGCCATCCCCAGCCACTCGCCCGAGCGTTCCGTCGTGCGTACCTACGTCGAGTGGCTGCTCGACCTGCCGTGGCAGAACGAGACCGAGGACAACCTCGACCTGGCCCACGCGCGCAAGATCCTGGACGAGGACCACTACGGTCTCGAGAAGATCAAGGAACGCATCCTCGAGTACTTGGCGGTTCGGCGGTTGGTCGATGAGCAGAAGGGTCCGATCCTCTGCTTCGTCGGCCCGCCGGGCGTCGGAAAGACGTCGCTCGGCAAGTCGATCGCGCGCGCCATGGGCCGCGAGTTCGTGCGCACCTCGCTCGGCGGTGTGCGCGACGAGGCCGAGATCCGCGGTCACCGCCGCACGTACGTGGGCGCCCTGCCCGGCCGCATCCTGCAGAACCTGAAGAAAGCGGGCAGCTGCAACCCGGTCTTCGTACTCGACGAGATCGACAAGGTGGGCTCGGACTACCGGGGCGACCCTTCCTCGGCGCTGCTCGAGGTGCTCGACCCGGAGCAGAACACCGCGTTCAGCGACCACTACCTGGAGCTCGACTTCGACCTGTCGAAGGTCCTCTTCGTCACCACGGCGAACCGCACCGACACCATCCCTCCGCCGCTGCTCGACCGGATGGAGGTGATCGAGATCCCGGGCTACACCACGCGCGAGAAGCTGCGCATCGCGCGGGACTTCCTGGTCCCCCGCCAGCTCGAGGAGCACGGACTCGACGACGGAACCGTGGAGTTCGGCGACGACGTGTTGCTCCGGGTCGTCGAGGAGTACACGCGCGAGTCGGGCGTGCGGAATCTCGAGCGGCAGATCGCCGCGCTGGTGCGGAAGTCCGCTCTCCAGATCGCGGAGAAGGGATCGTGCGAGTCGCCGACCGCGGAGCAGCTTTCCGACCTGCTCGGCCCCGCGCCGTTCACGCGCCAGCTCGCCGAGAGCTTCGAGAAGCCTGGCGTGTCCACGGGCATGATGTGGACGCCGGTCGGCGGAGAGATCGTCTTCGTCGAGGCCGCCATGCTCGAGGGCAAGCCCGGGTTGAAGCTCACCGGCCAGCTCGGCGACGTGATGCGAGAGTCCGCCGAGGCAGCTCTCTCCTACCTGCGCTCGAACGCGGAGGACTTCGGCATCGATCCGCAGGTCTTCGAGAAGAACGAGATCCACATCCACGTGCCGGCGGGGGCCATGCGCAAGGATGGACCGTCGGCCGGCGTGACCATGCTGGCCGCGCTCGCGAGCCTGCTGTCGGGGGAGCCGGTCCGCGGCGACCTGTCGATGACGGGCGAGATCACCCTGCGCGGACAGGTCCTGCCCGTGGGCGGGATCAAGGAGAAGATCCTGGCCGCCCACCGCGCCGGTATCCGCGACGTGATCCTGCCGGTCCGCAACCGCAAGGAACTCGAAGACGTGCCCCAGGAGGTGCGCGACGACCTGCAGATCCACTTCGTGGACCGCTCGATCGACGTGCTCCGCGAGGCCGTCCCCTCCTTCTTGCCCGGCGAGCCGACCGAGCCGCGTGAGACCACGGAGCCCGGCGAGCCGAGAAGTAGAGCGGGTGCCTGAGAACGAGACCGTCCGCCTGCCCGGGGCGCCCGCCGAGGATGCGTCGGGTCCGGCCCTGCTGCGGCTGGCGCGGTCGAGTCGCGCCGCAGGCCGGCGCGCGCTCCAGCGTTTGAGCGTCGGCCAGCAGGCCGAGGCCTGCCGCGAGCTGCGGCCCGAGGTGCGCAGCGAGTTCCTCATGCTCTGCGACTACCCGGAGCAGGTCGTACCGCTGCTCCCCGAGGCCGAGGTGGCCATCAGCATCCGGGCCAGCGGCATGTCCGAAGCCGCCTGGCTGCTGGAGATCGCGAGCCCCGAGCAGCGCGTCGCCTGCACCGACGTGGACTGCTGGGACGGCTGGACGCTCGACCGCGGACGCGTGGTGGAGTGGGTCGACGCGCTGATCGAGGCCGGGCGTCCCACCCTGCTGAAGGCCCTGCGCGAGTGGGACCCCGAACTCTGGCTGCTGGCGCTGGGCGGCATGGCCGACGTGGCGGTGGTGGGCAAGGAGGAAGACCCCCCGGACGGCTGGATGACGCAGGACGGTGTCGTCTACTGGGGAGCCCACTCCGACGAGGACTTCGCCCGCGTGCGCGAGATCGCGCAAGCGTCGTTCGCAGAGGACACCGCCCGCTACTGGCAGCTGGTGTACGGGCTGCTCTTCGAGCAGCCGCCCGAGCTGGAGGAGTACGCGCTTAAGTGGCACACGGCGCGCATGGGCGACCTGGGGTTCCCCGACCTGGAGCAGGCGATGGAGATCTACCGTCCGCTCTCGGCGGAGAGCGCGCCACTGCTGGACGTGCCGGAGGAGGACGAGGAGGCGGCCGTCGTACCGGCTGCGCCGCTGCCGCGCCAGCTGGGCGGAACGCTGCTGGCGGAGGCGCTGGAAGGCCTGCGGGGCGATCGCGCGGCCGAGGTGCTCGGCTACGTACTTGGCGTCGCCAACTGCGTCGCCGTGGCCGACGGGCTGCGCCTGTCCGAGAGCGAGTCGATTCCCGCCGCTACCGAGAAGGCGGTCCGGGGCATCGACCTCGGGCTTCGCGAGCTCGCCGCTGCGCGCGCGATGCCGGTTCAGGATGTCCTCGACCGGACGCGCCCGGCGGACCTGTTCAGGATCGGCGTCACGCTGGACGATACGCTGCGCAGACCCCCCGCCTCCGAGCGGGGAGAGGATGCGGAGGCCGGCGTTGACGAGTCCGACGAGTCCTGAGCCGGGCGTCCTGCCCGCCTCGGCTGCACCCCTGTTGCTGGTCAGCTTCGGGGTCCTGAGCGTGGGGTTCATTCACGCGCTCGACGCGCCGGGGGTCCGCAGTGCCGACCTGCTGCTGCTCGCGACCGGCTTCGGCGCGCTCCTGACCGCCCTGCTCTGGTTCTTCCTGCTGGCGCTGCGCCGCGGCCCGTTCTGGTCGCTGGCCATGCTGGTGCCGTACGTGAACCTGCTGGCGGCCAGCTCGTTCGCGCGGCGTTACTGGAACGAGGGCGCGCGCGGCCCCGCCATCCTGGGCCTGCTCGGGATCACCGGCGAGACGATCGCCTCGCTGCGGCTGCTCGTCCCTCCCCTTCCGCCCCTGGTCTGACCGGCTCAGCCCTCGTCGTCGGGTGACGGGATCTCGCGGCCCACGACTGCGAAGAAGTTGCGCAGGATCCGGTAGGTGAGGCCCCAGACCGTGTAGCGGTCGTAGCGAAAGGCCGGGAACTCCATGCGCGCGTCGTCGCGCTCGACCTCGTACGCGGTCCACGACTCGGACGCGAGGATCCAGCGAAGCGGCACCCAGACGGTCGAGTTCACCTCGTGGTTGGCCTCGAGCACCGGCCGCTCGTGGACCTCGTACACGTAGGGCGCCACCAGCAGCGGCGGGACGCGAACGTTGCGCGAGCCGCTGAAGTGGTCGAGCGAGGCGATCGGCTCGCGCAGCGCCAGGCCGACCTCTTCGAGCGTCTCGCGCGCCGCGGTCTGCTGCAGGTCCACATCTGCCTGCTCCCGACGCCCCCCGGGGAAGGCCATGTGGCCCGACCAGGGGTCACCCTCGCGCTGTGCGCGCTCGATGAAGAGCAGCTCGGCGCTCGCTCCCTCGGCTTCGGATGCGTCGGGCTGGTAGAGCACGAGCGCTACGGCAGCTTCGAAATCGGGCCGATCCTCGTCGGGGGCCGTCGTCGGGCGGTAGTCCACGAGGCGCGTACGGATGTCGTCGAGGCGGGGCAACGCGGGAATCCTACCCGCTGCCGGGGTATCCTGCCGCGCTTGGGCTACCTGCTGGTCACGAACGACGACGGGGTCGACTCGCCCGCGCTGGTGCCCCTGATCCGCGCGCTGTCGCAGCTTCGGGAGGTCCGCGTCGTCGTCCCCGCCGAGGAGCGGAGCTGGGTCTCGAAGGCGATCTCGCGCTGGGATCGTGTCCGGGTGCGTCATGTCGAGCGCGGAGGCCACGAGATCCTGGCGGTCGAGGGGGGCTTCCCGGCGGACTGCACCAACCTGGCGGTCCACTCGCTCTTCGACGAGCCCCCGGAGCTGGTCGTCTCCGGCGTCAACATAGGGCTGAACAGTGGGCTGGGATTCTTCCTGTCCAGCGGCACGGTGGGGGCGGCTGTGGAGGGCTGGATCGCGGGGCTCGGGGCGATCGCGTTCTCGGTCGGCCGGTCCGGCAGCGACGGGGCGTGGAAGCGCAGCGTCCACGAGGACGGCGACGAGCTGTGGCAGCGTGCGGCGGCGCTGTCGGCTGACATCGTGCGTCATGTGCTCGAAGCCGGATACCCGGACGGGGTCGACCTGCTCAACGTGAACTTTCCCGTCGAGGCCCACCACGAGACGCAGCGCGTCGTGACACAGCTCGCCGTCGTGGGTTACGGCCGGCTCTTCTCGCCCGTAGAAGATGCGGGAGCCGACGACGTGTTCGAGCACGACTTCGACGGTGAGCTGCGTGGCGCGACGCCCCGCGAAGGTACCGACGTCGCCGTCCTTCGAAGTGGTCGGGTGTCGATTACCCCAGTTCGCCTCGCCCACGCGAGCGATCTTCCCGACGACCTGAGGCGGAGATTCGAGCGTGGCTCTCCCGAATGACGCAACGGAATTGACACAGCCTCCCGACTGAAATATTTAGAGTGTGTGAGGTGGGAGTTCCCGCTTCTCGGGGACTTCAGCGGTGGGGGGAACGCCGATTCGCCGCCAGGTCGCGTTCATCAACGAGAAGGGTGGCAGCTGCAAGACGACGCTGGCGTCCAATGTCGGGGATTATCTGGCGCGCGAGAAGGGCCAGCGCGTGCTGCTCGTCGATCTCGACCCGCAGGGTCAGCTCGGCAAGGTCTTCGGCATCGACGTCGGTGCGGCGCGCAAGACGGCGCTCGACATGCTGCTCGACGCGGTGATCGGCGAGGAGCTTCGCCCCGCACTCCCGATCGTACGTGCGCGACATCCGCGCCTCGACCTGGTGCCGTCGAACAAGTCGTTGGCGCTGTTCCCGCAGGAGGTCGCCGACCAGTCGGGCGAGGAGTACTACTACCTGCGCGAGGCGCTCGAGCGTGCCGACGACTACGACTTCGTCATCTTCGACGCTCCGCCGTCATTCGGCGCGATCACCTTGAACCTGTTGCTCGCGGCGACCGAGGTGGTGATGCCCGTGCCGCTCACCTACCTGGCGCTGGACGGCGCCGCCGAGATGGTGCGGACGGTCGAGATGGTGCGCACGCGGTTCAACCACCCGAGCTTGAGCATCTCGATGGTCGTCCCCACCTTCGCGCGGCGCACCAAGATGGCCGCCGAGATCCTCGAGAAGTTGCGCGAGCATTTCCCCAAGCAGCTCTCGCAGGCCGTGCTCGGCTACTCCGTGCAGATCGACCAGGCGCAGAGCCGCTCGCAGACCATCTTCGAGTACGCGCCACGTTCCAAGGCCGCGCAGTGGTTGAGCTCGGTCGCCGAGGAACTGCTCGAGCGCGATCCGCGAAGGACGGCCCCGTGAGTTCCCGGAGATTTGCGTCTTGAGAGATTCCGACCCGCTCGGCGAAAAGCCGGCGCTCGGCAGCGACCCGTTCACCCAGGGGGACGGGACGCTTCCCTACTTGCTGCGGCTCCGGGAGCGCACGGTGCGGCTGGTGCGCGCGGAGCCGGACGATCCGCCCGGCTCGCCGTCGCGGACCACCCGCGCGGTGCAGGCGCCGCCCGACCTGGGTCCGCCGATCCCCGAGGTCGCCTCGTTCGACGACGGGGATGACGCAGCCGGCTGGCTCGACCGGCTGGCGAGCCAGATCCTGGACCGGGAGGACGAGGAGCGCCTCAACCTGACGGCGAACGTGCTGCAGGCCCAGCCGTACGATCGCCTCGGGCTGTGCCCGCGCACTTCCCGGCGCACGCTCGCGCTGTTCAAGCTGCTCTACCGCTACTACTTCCGGGTCGAGAGCCATGGCCACGAGGCCATCCCGGAAAAGGAAGGCGCGATCCTGGCCGCCAACCACGGAGGTCTGCTTCCCTTCGACGGCGCCATGACCGTGGTGGACGTGCTGCTGCGCGCCAACCCGCCCCGGCTGGCGCGGGCGATCGTCGACAAGTGGGCCGGCAGGCTGCCGTTCGTGAACATCTTCTACTCGCGCGTCGGCCAGGTCGTTGGCACGCGCGAGAACTTCCGCGAGCTGCTGCGCGACGAGCAGATCGTGCTGACGTTCCCCGAGGGCATGGCGGGCATCCGCAAGCTGGCGGCCGAGCGCTACCTGCTGCAGCGCTTCAACGTGGGGTTCATCGAGGAGTCGATCCGGCACCGGGTGCCGATCATTCCGGTGGCGATCGTGGGTGCGGACGACCAGGCGCCGATCCTGCTCGACCTGAAGCCGCTCGCTCGCGTGCTGGGACTGCCGTTCTTCCCGGTCACGCCGACCTTCCCCATGCTCGGGCCGCTGGGTCTGCTTCCCTATCCGGTCAAGTACGAGATCACCTACGGGCAGCCGATGCGTTTCTACGAGGAGTTCCCGGACCGCATCATCGACGATCCCCATGCCGTGCGGTACATGGCGGAGCAGGTGCGGCGGCGGATCCAGGAGATGGTCGACCGGGGCGCTCTCAAGCGGCGGGCGAGGAAGGGCTGATGCGACGCGTCCTGGTGACGCACCTGGACTCGTCGGTAGGCCGGCGCCTGGTCAAGGCGCTCTACCACGATCCGGACGTGTCGCTCGTGCTCGGGGTCGGCACGGGTCCGCCGCCGAGCTTCCTGGATCCGTACCGGGACAAGTGCTTCTACGAGCGCATCGACCTGGCGAAGGCGCGGCACCTGAACTCCTTCGTGCGCTCCGAGCGCTTCCTGCGCGCGCGATGCGACTCGGTCATCCACCTGCCGTTCACCAGCGAGATCGAGAGCGAGCACATTCCCGGGAACGTGCCGACGCTCGTCTCCGAGACGCGCCGGCTGCTCGCCGAGTGCCGCAAGCGTGAAGAGATCCAGCGCTTCGTCTACCTGTCCACGGCGTTCGTCTACCGGGCCGAGCCGGGCAACGGCAACCTGGTCGGCGAGGACACGCTGCTGGGCTTCGACGTCGAGGGTGCGCCCACGGTGCGCGCCTGGATCGACGCAGACCTGATCTGCCAGGGCGAGCTCAAGGACCCGGACCTCAAGATGACCATCCTTCGCTGCGCGAGCATCGTAGGGGACGGCGGCCAGTTCCTGATGAGCCCGCCGCTCGAGGACTCGCGCCCGGCCCTCGGCTTCGACCCGCTGCTCTCGGTCGTGGCGGATCGCGACGTGGCTCGCGCGCTGCTGCTGGCACTGCACGGCGACGAGCCGGGCATCTACAACGTGGCGGGACGCGAGGTCTTCCCGCGCTCCGAGCTGCGCCCTCCGGCGTCACGCCTGGGCCCGCTGCCCGTGCCGCGCGTGGTCTCGGGTGCGGTGTCGCTGCTGCGCGGGATGTGGTCGGGCGGCGAGGGTGTCTTCGACCGCTACGGGATCGTGCTCGACACGCGCCACGCACAGGAAGTCCTGGGCTTCGAGCCCCTGTACCGGATCGAGTTGCGCGGCCGCAGCGGCGACCGGCGGGTCGACACCGTCCGCTGCCGCTAGCCCGCTCCGGGCTGCCAGCCGTCGGGAGCGAGTTCGAAGTGCTCGAACTCGAACGCGGGCGAGACCGTGCAGCCCGCCAGCGTCCAGTCGCCGAGGCTCCGTGCCGACTGCCAGGCGTGCGCGGGAACGCGGTGCTGCGGACGAGCACCCGCCTCGAGGTCGGAGCCGAGCACGAGCGTGTCGGGGCGATCGTCCTCCAGGCAGACGCGGAGCTCCAGCGGTGCGCCTGCGTAGTGATGCCAGATCTCGTCGGCGTCGATGCGGTGCCAGGCGCTCACTTCTCCGGCGCGGAGCAGGAAGTAGATCGCCGTTCCCGAGCCGCGGCCGGTCCCGGGTGCGTGGCGCCAGGTCTCGGCGTAGTGGCCGCCTTCGGGGTGCGGCTCGAGGCCGAGCCGATCGATCACCGCCTCGGCGGTCACGGCCCCAGCGCGGGAAGCCGGGTCGCGGGGCGTCAATCGACGCGGGCGCTGAGCGTGATCGACACGACGCTGGCGCCCGCGCGTTCGAAGAACGTGGCCGCGTCGGGGTGCGCGATCGGGGTGCGCACGTGGTACTCGGGCATCCCGAGCGACGCGAACCACTCCACGCAGCAGCGCAGCAGCGCGCTCCCGACGCCCTGGCGGCGGCGAGTGTCGTCGACGTAGACGTCGACGATGCGCCCGTAGCGCTCGACGTCGTAGCTCGGGTCGTTCTGCTCGATCTGTGCGTGCAGGAAGCCGACGATTTCGCCTCGCTCCTCGGCGACGAAGAAGGCCGTGCGCGGGTCGGCCAGGATCAGCTCGCGGTGGTCGCGCGCCACGGGGTCCGCGTTCTTCGACGGCGCGAACCGCGCGTCGGCCTTGGCTTCGGCCTCGCGAAGCCGGAGCCAGCGCGCGTGGATCGGGTCGAGATCCCGCCTTCCTGCCCTGCGGACGAGGACCTTCATGCGTCGGACGAGACCACCCGCGGCTCCTCGGTCTCGGGCTCGGCTTCGTCCGCCGGCTTGTCCACCGCTTCGGTCGTCGCCTCTGGTTCGGTCGACGTCTCGGCCGCGGCCTGCGCCGGCTGCTCGGGCTCGGCTTCGTCCGCCGGCTGCTCGGGCGTGGCTTCGCTGGGCTCCCCGCCCGGGGCTTCCGCCGCGTACTCGGACGTGGCTTCCGCGGTCTGCTCGCCGACGGCTTCCGCGGCCGGCTCGGAGGTGGCTGCCACCGCCGGCTCTGGAGCGGCCTCGACCACCGGCTCCGCCGGCAGCTGCCACGGTCGGACCACGCCGTCGTCGACCCCGGCGGTGATCTCGAACTGCTCCACGTGGAAGTCGCCGACCGGTTCGACCGTCACCTTGCGCCCGATGCGCGCCTCGATCGCCAGCAGCGTCTCGGCGTCCTCGTCGAGCAGGATCTCGGCGACCTCCGGGTGCGCCCGCAGCGAGAGGGTCTCGGCCTTCACGAATCCGGCCGCCTTGGGAAGCTCCCTGAAGATCTTGTAGCAGACGGTCTGCGTGGACTGGACGTAGCCTCGTCCCTCGCAGTTCGGGCAGGGGTCGCAGAGCTGCTGGACCAGGTTCTCGCGCGTGCGCTTGCGCGTCATCTCGACCAGGCCCAGCTCCGAGATCTTGAGCAGGTTGACCCTGGACTTGTCCTCGCGGCTCAGGTCGAGCAGCGTGCGGTAGACCTTCTCGCGGTTGGCGGCCACCTCCATGTCGATCAGGTCGAGGATGATGAGCCCGCCGATGTTCCGGAACCGCAGCTGCCGCACGATCTCGCGGACAGCCTCGAGGTTCGTCTTGAGAATGGTCTCCTCGAGGTTGCGGCCCTTGCCGCCGGTGAAGCGGCCGGTGTTCACGTCGATTGCCGTCAGCGCCTCGGACTGGTCGATCACCAGGTAGCCGCCCGACTTGAGCCAGACCTTGCGGCCCAGGCCCTCTTCGATCTCGCCCTCGATGCGGTACGCGTCGAAGAGCGGGTCGGAGCCGCGAGCGTGCGTGATCTTGGGCCGCGGCGACGCCATGAACCGCTTGACGAAGTCCTGCATCTCGCCGTAGGCGGTGTCGTCGTCCACCACGACCTGCTTGGTCTCGTGGGTGACCAGGTCGCGGAGCAGCCGCAGGTGCAGCGGCGGCTCCTCGTAGATCAGCGCTGGCACCTCGTCGACGGCCTCGACGCGCTTCTGGACCATCTGCCAGCGCTCGGTCAGGTACTCGATGTCGGCCTTGATGTCGGCCTCGCTCACCCCGTGCGAGACGGTGCGGACGATGAAGCCGAGATCCAGGTCCTTGGGGCGGTGCTTGTCGACCAGGCTGCGGAGTCGTCGGCGCTCTTTGTCGCTGGCGATCCGGCGCGAGACGCCGATCCGGGAGACCGACGGCATCAGCACCAGGTGCCGGCCGGCGAGCGAGATCCGCGACGTGATTCGTGCTCCCTTGGTTCCCAGCGGCTCCTTGGCCACCTGGACCAGGATCTCCTGCCCTTCCTGGAGCACGTCCTCGATCTGGACGCCGTCGCCGCGCTGCGAGGCGCCTCGGCTGTTTCGGCCACCGCGACCCCGCCCGCGGCCTCGACCCCGGCCATTCCGGCCGCTGTCGGCGCCGCCTTCGCCCTTGGATCCGTTGGAGCCGGCGCCCCCACCGTCGCCGTTCGAGTCGTCGTCGCCGAGATCGACGTCCTCCAAGTCGGCGCGGTAGTCGGTGACGTAGAGGAAGCCGGCCCGTTCCAGGCCGATGTCGACGAACGCTGCCTGCATGCCAGGCAGCACGCGAGTGACCCTACCCTTGAAGATCCCCTGGCCTACGCCGCGCTCCGCGGAGCGTTCGATGTGGAGTTCGACCACCCGGTCGGCTTCGCGAACGGCCACGCGCGTCTCGCGCGGACCGACATTCGCGAAAATCTCGTTTCGCATTCTGGTTCCTTTGTACGGCTTCGACCTGTAGGGGCCCGCGGAGCGCTGCGCTCGGGAACGCGGGTCCGTCGAGGTCGGAAGCGGTTGAGACGGGTGATGCAGCAGTTCTGCGGCATGTTCCGTTCTGCAGAGAAGCGGGGACGGGTCGTCCGCGGAACTGACCACGGGTCCGGCCCCACGCAAGCTCGGGTATGCAATCCGATTCCGGGGAATCCGCTAAGATCGCAATCCCCGCGCAGCAGCCCGTGGGCGCGGGAAGACCCTAGGGATTCCGCGGGATTGCACCTGGGGACCGGAGCTCCCGGAGCTCGGATCAACACGCAGACAACGCTAATGGACGGACCAGACCCGGTCAATGCACGGCTTCGCCAGCTGCCCGCGGTGGATCTGCTGGTGGAGGCTTCCTCGAGTGGGGTTTCTTCCCCTCGGTGGGCCCTGCTGGCGGCCGCTAGAGCTGTCCTGGACGAGGTACGCGCAGAGCTGCTCGGGGCGCCGGACGGCCCTGGAACGGTGGATCTGGAGCCCCTGGCCACGCGAGTCCGTACCCGGGCCACGGCTCTCTGCCGGCCCTGGCCGCGGCGGGTGCTGAACGCGACCGGGGTGGTTTTGCACACGAACCTGGGTCGGGCGCCGCTCTCGGCCGAGGCGGCCGCGGCCGTGGCGGAGGCCGCGGTCGGCTACAGCGACCTCGAGCTGGACCTCGACACGGGGCGGCGGGGCTCGCGTCTCGGCGTGGTGCGCGAGTTGCTCTGCCGCGCCACCGGGGCCGAGGACGCCCTGGTCGTCAACAACAACGCCGCGGCGGTGCTGCTGGCGCTCGACGCGCTGGCGCCGGACCGCGACGTCCTGCTCTCGCGCGGCGAGCTGGTCGAGATCGGGGGCTCGTTCCGGGTGCCCGAGATCCTGGGTCAGAGCCGCGCACGCCTGGTCGAGGTCGGGACCACGAACCGGACGCACCTGCGCGACTACCGCGACGCGATCGGCCCGAACGCGGGCGCGCTGCTCAAGGTCCACCGCAGCAACTTCGAGATACGGGGCTTCACGCACGACACGGGCCTTCGAGAGCTCGCGCCGCTGGCTCGCGAGCATGGCCTGCCGCTGATCGAGGACCGGGGAAGCGGGACCATCGTCGACCTGTCCGAGTACGGAATCCCCGAGCCCGAGGTCCAGCGCGGGCTCGCCGACGGCGCCGACCTGGTGCTGTTCAGCGGTGACAAGCTGCTCGGTGGACCCCAGGCGGGGATCGCGCTCGGAAGCCACGAGCTGATCGAGCGCATGCGCACCAGCCAGCTCGCCCGCGCGCTGCGCGTCGACAAGATGACGCTCGCGGCCCTGGACGTGACCCTGCGCACGCTGCTCGAGGGCCGGCTCGAGTCGCTTCCGGTGCTCGGCATGCTGCTGGCGACGCCCGCCGATCTCGAGGCGCGCGCGGAGCGTCTGGCGAAGACGCTCGCCACGCGCGGCTTCAGCTGCTCGGTCGTGCCGCAGGGCTCGCTCGTCGGCGGGGGAGCGCTGCCCGACTTCGAGCTTCCCGGCTTCGTGGTCCGTGTCGAGTCGCCGCGGTCCCCCGCCGCGCTCGCGCGCGCACTGCGCGCCGGTGACCCGCCACTGCTCGTGCGCGTCTCACAGGGTGCGTTGCTGCTCGATCCGCGCACTCTCACCGACGACGACGCGCGACTCGTCGGCGAGGCCTTCAAGGTGGGTGCGATTGACCAAAGTACCTGACCCAGCTAAGGTTTTTCCGTGCTAGACGCCGCCGTCCTGGTCCTGAACCGTTCCTATCTGCCGGTCCACGTGACCTCGGCGCGGCGTGCCTTCGCAATGCTCTACCAGGGCGCGGCCCGGGTCGTGAACGAGCAGTACGAGACGTTCGACTTCGACTCCTGGCAGCACGTGGCCGTGCGCGTGCAGGACGACGGAGTGGGGCGCCTGGGTGCGATGATCCGCGTGCCGCGCGTGATCCTGCTGCAGGGCTTCGACCGGGTGCCGAAGCGGCACGTTCGCTTCAGCCGCATCAATATCTACGCGCGAGATCGCAACTCGTGTCAGTATTGCGGTCGCCGGTTCTCGCGTTCGGACTTGAACCTGGACCACGTGATTCCGCGCTCCAAGGGTGGGCGCAGCTCGTGGTCGAACGTGGTCTGCAGCTGCATCGATTGCAATCGCCGCAAGGGTGGCCGCACGCCATCACAGGCGGGCATGCGGCTGATTCGCAAGCCGGAGCGGCCTCGCTGGACGCCGGTCGTCGGTCTTTTGGGGGGGAGACAGGGCTATCCCGAGTGGAGGCCCTTCTTGAATATCGTCGATGCGTCTTACTGGAACGCCGAGCTGGTTGAACGTTAGGCGGAGGGCCACCCGCACGGTCACGCCCGAAGCCGCCCGGCTTCCGGCGCGCGTGTGGGCGATTGGTGGCGGCAAGGGCGGGATCGGCAAGAGCTTCATCGCCGCGAACGTCGCCGCGACCGCCGCGCGCTCCGGCCGCCAGGTCCTGCTGATCGACGCCGACTTGGGCGGAGCGAACCTGCACACGTGCTTCGGCATGCCGGCCGGCCGCGGCCCGAACCTGTCCGACTTCATCGAGGACCGCATCCAGGACCTGGACAAGGCGGCCGAGGAGACGCCGATTCCGGGCCTGCGCCTGATCCGCGGCGCGCTCGGCCACGCCGGTACGGCCGACACCAGTCACGAGCAGCGCACGCAACTCGTGCAGGCGTCCCGGGGACTCGGCGCGGACCTCGTCATCTTCGACCTGGCGGCCGGCATGGACCGGGCCACGCTCGACTTCTTTCTCGAGACCGACGAGAGCATGCTGGTCGCGACACCGGAGCCCACCTCGATCGAGAACGCCTACTCCTTCCTGCGCGCCTCGTTCTACCGCAAGCTGGCGCACGGGCTGCGCGACTCACCCGTGCGCGATCTGGTCCGCGAGGCCATGGACCAGCGCAACGAGCGAGGCATTCGCACGCCGACCGACCTGATCGCCGAGATCGAGCGCCTCGAGCCCGCCGCGGCCGAGAACCTGCGCAAGCTCATCTCGAGCTTCCGGCCGCGGCTGGTCGTGAACCAGGTGCGGAACCGCGAAGAGGTCAAGCTGGGCTTCTCGATCCGCTCGGTCTGCCGCAAGTACTTCGGACTCGACGTCGAGTACCTGGGCTACGTCAGCTACGACGACCTGGTCTGGCGCTCGATCAAGGAGCGGCGCCCGCTCGTCGTGGCCTATCCACAGAGCGACAGCGCAATCTACATCCGCCAGATCGTCAAGAAGATGCTGCAGCCATGAATGCCACCGACACCAACCTGTACGAAGTACTCGAGCTGATCGACGCGGCGACCTCGCAGGACATCGACCGCGCATATCGGATCGCGCGGGCGACCTACCAGCCGGCCTCGACGGCGACGTACTCGCTGTTCTCCGACGACGAGAACGCCGAGATCCTGCAGCGCATCGAGGAGGCCTACGCCGTGCTCTCCGACCCGCGGATGCGCCGCGAGTACGATGCGCGGCTGCGCCGTGACCGCGCGAGCCGCCACACGGCTCCGCCGTCCGCTGCACCCAAGATGGTCGCGCTGCCCGTGCGGGAGAACGAGCCTCCGGCGCCGAGCGTGCCCGACTACTCGCTCGACGAGCCCGACGAGCCGGACGACGGTGTGTACGACGGGCCGGCGCTACGCCGCGTGCGCATCCGTCACGGCATCGAGCTCGACGAGATATCGGCGCGCACCAAGATCAACGAGTCGCACCTGTCTGCGATCGAGCAGAACCGATACGATCACCTTCCCGCGGGCGTCTACCTGCGCGGCTTCCTGCGGGAGTTCGCAAAGTGTCTGAAGCTCGACCCGAAGGCGGTGACGGAGAGCTACATGGCCCTCTTCATCGCGCACGATCGCCGGCCGGGGCGCGCGTAGTGGCGCTTCCGGCAGAGCCCTGCCCGCTGATTTCGGATCCGCACCGCGCGCGGCGGCTGGCCCGCGTGCTGTGCCAGGACGTGGCCTTGTCGACGGGCGACCAGGTGCGGCTCGGACTCGAGAAGGACGACCTGTTCGACCGCGTCGGACGCGACATCGAGCAGGCCCTGGTGTTCTACCGCCACCGGGTCGACCCCGCGTTGGCCGACGCGCAGCGCATCTTCGAGTGGGCGGTGGTCGACATGCTCGTCTACGCGCACCGCAGGGTCGGCACGCATATCTGGTGAGCTTCCGGTTCGAGGTCGACGAGTCGACCGCGGGCCGGCGGCTCGACCGCGCGCTGGCCGAACGCATGCCGTCGCTGTCGCGCGCGCAGGTGCAGCGGATGATCGAGGCCGGCGCGGTCGAGGTCTCGGGCCGGCGGGTGAAGGCGGCGCACCGGCTTCGCGCAGGCGAGCGCGTGAGCGGGGCGGTGCCCGAGCCCGTTCCTGCCGACCGGGTGCTGTCCGAGGCCATCCCGCTGTCGGTGGTCTTCGAGGACTCCGACCTGATCGTCGTCGACAAGCCCGCCGGACTCGTCGTCCACCCCGCTGCGGGTCACGCCAGCGGGACGCTCGTGAACGCGCTGCTTCACCACTGCGGCGACAGCCTGTCGGGCGTAGGCGGCGTGCTGCGTCCGGGCATCGTGCACCGGCTGGACAAGGGAACCTCGGGGCTCATCGTCGCGGCCAAGAACGACCTGGCCCATCGATCGCTGGCAGCGCAGTTCAAGCGCCACTCGATCGACCGCGAGTACCTCGCACTGGTCCGCGCCCAGGTGTCGGCAAGAAGCGGCTCGATCGACGCGCCGATCGGACGCCACCCCACGGACCGCAAGCGGTTCAGCACCCGCGCGCGCCGGGGCCGGCACGCGGTCACTCACTGGCGGGTCGAGCGCCGGCTGAACGACCTGACGCTGCTGCGGGTCCGGCTCGAGACCGGCCGCACGCACCAGATCCGCGTGCACCTGGCGAGCGCGGGCATGCCCGTCGCCGGCGATCCGGTCTACGGGGGCGGTCGCGCGGTCACGCGCGCATTGGGGCTGGAGCGCCAGGCCCTGCACGCCACGCGGCTCGGCTTCGAGCACCCGCGCAGCGGCGAGGCCGTCGGCTTCGACTCTCCCCTGCCCGACGACCTGGCGCGCGTGGTGGACGAGGCCGCGTCGTGAGCGATGGAGTCTTCGAGCGGTGCCCGGCCCTGTCCGAGCTGGGGATCGAGCACGGGTTCGGGGAGATCGACTCCGACCGCGCGCAGGTGGCGTCGCTCTCGCTCGCACGTCAGGTGCACGGCACGGCCCTGGTCGAGGCCCCCGTGCTGGAAGAGGTAGAAGCCGACGCGCTCTACACCGCGGAGCCGGGCGCCGCCGTCGGCGTGCGGACGGCGGACTGCGTCCCGCTGCTGATCGCGGACGGCGGGCTCCGCGGAGTCGCGGCCGTGCACGCCGGCTGGCGGGGCAGCGCGGCGCGCATGGCGGAGACCGCGGTCGCGGGCCTCTGCTCGGCCCTCCACGTGATGCCCGACGCGCTCGTCGTCGCGATCGGCCCGCACATCGGTCCGTGCTGCTACGAGGTCGACGAGCCGGTGCGCCAGGCCGTGCGAGACGATCGCGTGCTGGCCCCCGGGCGGCCCGGCCACTACCAGCTGGACCTCTTCGAGCTCAACCGCCGTCAGCTCGTGCGGAGCGGCGTCTCCGGCGACCGCATCCAGCGTGTCGGGGAGTGCACGCACTGTCACCCGGATCGGTATGCGAGCTACCGGCGCGACGGGTCCGGCCGGCGCATGCTGCACTGGATCCGCATGCCCCCCGGCCCGGTCGCGCCGGGGGCCTGAGGCCGGTCCGGTCACGCGCGGCCAGCGTCCCCGATTCCCCGGAATTCCGGCGGGTTGCAGCTCCGGCCCCTCCTCCGCTACCGTGCCCCTTCTCATGAAGCCCGACATCCACCCGGAATACGTGGTCGCCAAGGTGCACTGCGCCTGCGGCAACGAGTTCGCGACGCGGTCGACCAAGGCCGAGATCCGGGTCGAGATCTGCTCGAACTGCCACCCGTTCTACACGGGCAAGCAGAAGCTGGTCGACAGCGCGGGCAAGGTCGAGCGCTTCAACCGCCGCTACGCGAGGAACGCCAAGTGACGCCCGGCGCCCCCCGCACCGGCGAGCGGACCCCCCCGTTTCCACGGGGTTTTTCGCCCCTTCTCCAGCACCATTAGCACGCGCCCGCCCCAGGCCGGCCGTGCGCCCGGAGCACGCGCGCGCCCGGAATCCGGCGGGGCAGGCTCGGGAGGCCCTCCATGTTCGAGCGGCTGGAAGACAGCGTGGCGCGGTACCGGGAGCTGGAACAGCTCCTCGGGCTGCCCGAGACCGCCCGCCAGCCCGGCCGCCTGCGCGAGCTGACCAGCGAGCTGGCGGAGCTGCGGGACTCCGTCCGGGCCTACGAGCGCTGGAAGGAGCTGGGGGCGGCCATCGCCGAGAACGAGGAGCTGCTCGACGACGCCGAACTCGCCGAGCTGGCGAAGGAGGAGCTGGTCGAGCAGAAGGTCCAGCAGGAGGAGCTCGAGCGGGAGCTGAAGCGCCTGCTGGTGCCGAAGGACCCCAACGACGCCAAGGACATCGTGCTCGAGATCCGCTCCGGCGCGGGCGGGGACGAGGCGGCCCTGTTCGCCGCCGACATGTTTCGGCTCTACGTGCGCTACGCGGAGCGCCGCGGCTACAAGCTGGAGCTGCTCTCGGCCGCCGAGACCGATGCAGGCGGCTACAAGGAAGTCGTCGCCTCGCTGACCGGCAAGGGCGTGTACGGCCGGCTCAAATACGAGAGCGGCGTGCACCGGGTCCAGCGTGTGCCCGAGACCGAGTCCCAGGGCCGCATCCACACCTCGACGATCACCGTCGCGGTGATGCCCGAGGCGCAGGAAGTCGACGTGCAGATCGACGAGGCCAAGGAGCTGCGGATCGACACGTTCCGCTCGTCCGGTCCCGGCGGACAGCACGTGAACACGACCGACTCGGCCATCCGCATCACGCACCTGCCGACCGGCCTCGCGGTGAGCTGCCAGGACGAGAAGTCGCAGCACAAGAACAAGGCTCGCGCGATGAAGATCCTGCGCGCGCGTCTCTACGAGCAGGAGCTCGAGCGCCAGCAGGCGGAGCGCGCGGCGGAGCGGCGAGGCAAGATCGGGTCCGGCGACCGCAGCGAGCGGATCCGCACCTACAACTTTCCGCAGAACCGCGTGACCGACCACCGCGTCGGCCTGACGCTGCACAAGCTCGAGCAGGTGCTCGACGGTGATCTCGACGCGCTGATCGAGGCCGTGCAGGCGCACTTCGAAGCCGAGGCGATCCGCTCCGGCGAGGGCCCGGCATGAGCGACAAGGTATGGACCCCGCTCGAGCTGGTGCGCTGGACGACGGGTTACTTCAAGGACAACGGCATTCCATCGCCGCGTCTCGACGCGGAGATCCTGCTGGCGTACGCGCTCGGCGTGGCGCGCATCGAGCTGTACACCGCGTTCGACCGGCCGGTCGAAGCGGCCGAGCGCGATCGCTTCCGCGAGCTGGTGCGCGAGCGGGCGCAGAAGCGGCCGCCCGTGGCCTACCTGACGGGGACCCGCGAGTTCTGGTCGCAGACCTTCAAGGTGAACGAGGCCGTGCTGGTGCCGCGTCCCGAGACCGAGACGCTGGTGCGCGAGACTCTGGCACGGGAGCCGCGCCGCATCGCCGAGGTCGGCGTCGGCAGCGGCGCGATCTCGGCCGCGTTGGCGCTCGAGCTTCCGGAGGCCGAGATCGTCGCCACCGACACATCGCCCGAGGCGGTCGAGCTGGCGCGCGAGAACCTGGCGAGTCTTGGCGTTGGCGACCGCTGCGACCTGCGCTGCGCCGACGCGACCGAGCGGATCGGCTCGGACTTCGACGTGCTGGTCTCGAACCCACCGTACATCCGCACGGCCGACCTGCCGTCGTTGCCGCCCGAGGTGCAACACGAGCCACGCGCTGCGCTCGACGGCGGCGAGGACGGACTCGACCTGATCCGCCGGCTCGTCGAGGCGGCACCTGGCGTACTCCGTCCGGGCGGCTGGCTGCTGCTCGAGATCGGCGCCGGGCAGGGCGACGCGGTGATCGAGGCGATGCGCTCAGCGGGTGCGGCCGACACCGCGCTCTGCCCGGACCTGGCGGGGATCGACCGCGTCGCCGTGGCGCGCTACGGCCAGGCGGCGGTCGAGACCGTGGAAGCGGGGAAGAGCTGATGGACCGGTTCGCGATCCGTGGCGGTGTGCCGCTCTGTGGCGAGGTCGCGGCGAGCGGGTCCAAGAACTCGTCGCTGGCGCTGATCGCCGCCTCGCTGTTGACCGACCAGCCGTTCGAGCTCTCGAACGTTCCGCGCGTGCGCGACGTGGACACGTTCGTGCGGATTCTCGAGACGCTCGGCCTGGCGGCGCAGTGGAAGACCGGCGACCGGCTCGCGCTCGCGGGCGGAATGCCTGCGTCGCACGAGGCGCCCTACGACCTGGTGCGCACGATGCGTGCCTCGTTCATGGTCCTGGGGCCGCTGGTCGCCCGCTGCGGCCGGGCTCGGGTCTCGCTGCCCGGGGGCTGCGCGATCGGTGCGCGTCCGGTCGACCAGCACCTGCGCGGGCTCGAGGCGCTCGGCGCCAAGGTTCGGCTGAGCGGCGGGTACGTCGAGGCGCAGGCCGAGCGCCTGCGCGGGACGCGCTTCGAGTTCGACATGCGCACGGTGAACGGCACGCAGAACGTGCTGATGGCGGCGTGCCTGGCCGAGGGCACGACGCTGCTCGAGAACGCGGCCGTCGAGCCCGAGGTCGGCGAGCTGATCGACGTGCTGACCGGAATGGGCGCGCGCATCTCGGGGCGCGACACGGACCGGCTCGAGATCCAGGGAGTCCCCGAGCTGAGCTCCGTCGACCATCGCGTTGCGGGCGATCGCATCGAGGCGGGAACGCTCCTGATCGGCGCCGCGATCACCGGTGGCGACGCAACGGTGACCGGCGTGCGCCCGGCGGACCTCGACGCCGTGCTGTCGAAGCTGCGGGAGACCGGTCTCGAGGTGACGGCGACCGACGACTCGATCCGCGTGCGGCGGAGCGGCCCCGTGACCGGTACACACGTGGCGACGGCGCCGTTCCCGGGCTTTCCCACCGACATGCAGGCGCAGATGATGGCGCTGCTCTGTACGGCGCAGGGCGGCAGCATGCTGTCGGAGACCATCTTCGAGAACCGCTTCATGCACGTCTCGGAGCTCCGCAGACTCGGCGCGGACATCACCGTCGACGGCCGCACGGCGTTCATCCAGGGCGTGTCCGAGCTGACGGGCGCGCCGGTCATGGCGACGGACCTGCGCGCGAGCGCGTCGCTCGTCCTGGCCGGGCTCGCCGCGCGCGGCGAGACGCACATCAACCGCGTCTACCACATCGACCGCGGCTACGAGCGTCTCGAGGAGAAGCTGCAGGCGCTGGGCGGCCGCATCCGACGGGAGAAGGTCTAGCCATGGCCACGCCCCTTCGCCGCCTCGACGCGAGCGACGCCGGCTTCGCGGCCGAGTTCGAGCGTCTCGAGCGCCGCCGCGTGCACGACAAGGCCGCGGTCGAGCTTCGCGTCAGCGAGATCATCGAGGACGTGCGCCAGCGCGGCGACGACGCCGTGGTCGAGGCCGTCGAGCGCTATGACGGCGTGCGCATCGAGCCGGACGATCTGGTGTGGGGCCCCGAGCAGATCGAGAAGGGCGCCGCCGGCCTCGAGGTCGAAGCACGCGAAGCGTTCGTCCGCGCGGCGGAGCGCATCCGGCGCTTCCACGCCGAGCGCGTGCCCGAGTCGTGGATGACCGAGCGCGACGGCGAGCGACTGGGCCAGCGCGTGCGCCCGCTCAGCTCCGTCGCCATCTACGCGCCCGCCGCCAAGGCGCCGCTCGCCTCGACCGTGCTCATGCTCGCGATGCCCGCGTCGGTCGCCGGGGTGCCCGACCTGGTCATGGCGACGTCCGGCATCGTCACGCACCCCGCCATGCTCGAGGCCGCCCGGCTCTCCGGCGTACAGCGCCTGCTCCGCGCCGGCGGCGCGCAGGCCGTGGCCGCGCTGGCGTACGGCACCGAGCGCGTCGCGCGCGTCGACAAGATCGTGGGGCCCGGCTCGGTGTGGGTGCAGACCGCGAAGCGCCTGGTCTTCGGCGAAGTCGCCATCGACTCCGAGGCCGGTCCGAGCGAGGTGCTGATCGTCGCCGAAGAGGGCGCATCACCCGCGTTCCTGGCGGCCGACCTGCTGGCACAGGCCGAGCACGAGGAGCTTGCGAGCGTCGTGCTGGTGACGCCCAGCGCGGCGCTCCTCGACGATGTCGAGGCCGAGCTCGCCCGCCGGATTCCGGACCAGCCACGGGCCGACATCATCCGCGCCTCGCTCGGCGACCGCAGCGCCGCCATCCGGGTGCGCGACCTCGACGAGGCCTGTGACCTGGCGAACCGTTACGCCGCCGAGCACGTGCAGCTCTACGTCGAGGACTCCGCGCGCTGGCTCGACCGCATCGAGCACGCCGGCGCGGTCTTCCTCGGGCCGTACAGCCCCGTCCCGCTGGGCGATTACGTCGCGGGACCGAGCCACGTGCTGCCGACGGGGGGGACGGCGCGCTTCTTCTCGGTGGTCGGCGTCGAGGACTTCCTGAAGCGCACCAGCGTGATCGAGTTCTCGCGCGAGGGCCTGCGGCGGGTCGCGGACGACGCCATCCGGCTCGCGGAGCTCGAGGGTCTGTACGCACACGCAGCAGCCGTGCGTCTTCGCACGGAAGGGGACGAGTCATGAAGCGCAAGGCGAGCATCAAGCGCAAGACGCGCGAGACCGAGATCGAGGTCGAGTTGACGCTCGACGGCAGCGGAACCTGCGACGCGCAGACGGGCGTGCCGTTCTTCGATCACCTGCTCGACTCGTTCTCGCGCCACGGGTTCTTCGACCTGAAGGTGCGCGCGACCGGTGACTTGGAGGTCGACCAGCACCACACGGTCGAGGACGTGGGAATCGTGCTCGGCCAGGCTCTGCGCGAGGCGGTCGGCGACGGCTCGGGGCTGGCGCGCTTCGGCTCGTCGCGCGTGCCCATGGCCGACGTGCTGGTGCAGGTCGACCTGGACCTGTCGAACCGCCCCTACCTCGTGTACGGCGTGGCGCTCTCCCGCGACTGGGTGGGCCAGTTCGACGCCGCGCTGGTCGAGGACTTCCTGTACGCGCTCACCACGAACGGCGGCGTGGACCTGCACGTGCAGCTCGTGTACGGCCACAACGTCCACCACTCGGTGGAGGCGATATTCAAGGGGCTCGGGCGCGCGCTCGACCAGGCCACGCAAACGGATCCGCGGCTCGAGGGCGCCCTCTCGACCAAGGGATCTCTTTGAGCGAGCCGTCCCCCGAGATCGTCCTGGTCGACTACGGCATGGGCAATGTGCGCAGCGTCGCGCGCGCTTTCGAGCGCGTGGGCGGGAAGCCGCGCCTGTCCGTCGATCCGGACGAGGTCCGCAGCGCCGGCCGCGTGGTCGTACCGGGGGCGGGTGCGGCGGGAGACGCGATGAGCGCGCTCGAGGCCGCGGGGCTCGCCGAGGCGCTGCGCGAGCGGTTCCGCCAGGGTCGGCCCTACCTGGGGCTCTGCGTCGGCTTGCAGGTGCTCTTCGAGCGGACCGAAGAGGGCGACGCGAGCTGCCTGGGGCTGGTTCCGGGCCGCGTGACGCGGTTTCCGGACTCGCTCGGCCTGGCGGTGCCCCACATGGGATGGAACACGATCGAGATCGAGCACCCCCATCCGGTGGTCCAGGGGGGATACTTCTACTTCGTGCACTCGTACCACCCGACCGACGTGCCGGAGCCCTGGGTCGTCGGCACCACCGAGTATGGCGAGCGCTTCGCGTCGGCCGTGGGCCGGGACGCGAGCGTGGCCGTACAGTTCCACCCTGAAAAGAGCCAGCGCGCGGGCCTCGCGATGCTCGAGAGGTACTGCCGATGGTCCCCCTGAACGTCCCCGCGATCCAGGGCAGCCGGTGGGTCCTGCTCGGGCTGGTCCTGCTCGCCTGCTCGACGCCGATCCGGACCGAGAGGGTCGCGCACTCGGCGGCCGCGCCACTCACCAAGCTGGCGCTGGTCCCCGTCGAGCCGGCGCCGCGCTTCCGCGGCGAGCGCGGCGTGACGCGCGAGCTGGCGGCGCAGCTGGTGACGGCGCGGGTTCTCGACGCGTTGAACGAGCTTCGCACCTTCGATGTCGTGCCTCCGGGCGAGGTCACCATCGCCCTCGCGGCCGTCCCCGACGAGAGTCTCATCGATCGGAACGTGCGGCTGAACCGGACCTTTGGCGTGCAGGCCGTCCTGCAGGGCTCGGTCAGCCGTTTCAACCAGCGCGAGGGAGGTCCCCGCGGGGCCAGCCGGCCTGCGGCGGTCACCTTCACGCTCGAGCTGCGCGGCGCGGACGGGCTGGTGATCTGGCGGGGCACGTACGACGAGCGCCAGCAGAGCATCAGTGACGACCCTCTCTCGTTCGCCCGAGCCCGGTCGCGCCGCTTTCAGTGGGTGACGGCCGAGGCGCTCGCCCAGTACGGCGCGCGGGCGCTGATCGAAGAGCTTCCCGGACCTCGTGCGTCATGGAAGTGATCCCCGCGCTCGACCTGCGCGGCGGCCAGGTCGTGCGCCTGACGCAGGGCGACTACGCGCGCGAGACGGTCTACGAGTCGGACCCCGCCCGCGCAGCCGGACGCTTCCTGGAGGGGGGCGCGGCGCGACTGCACGTGGTCGACCTGGAGGGCGCTCGTGACGGCGTGACGCAGGCCGGAGACGCCATCCGCAGCATCGTCGACGCGGCCGGACCGGTGCCGGTGCAGCTGGGCGGCGGCATCCGCAGCCTGGAGCGCGTCGAAGCCCTGCTGGAGCTGGGGATCGACCGCGTCATCCTGGGCACGGCCGCGCTCGCCGATCCGGACCTGCTGGCGGCTGCGTCCGAGCGCTTTCCCGGCCGCGTCGTGCTCGGCCTGGACGCGCGGGATGGCCGCGTGGCCACGCACGGCTGGACCGAGATCGCCGAAGTCACGGTGCTCGACGTGCTCGCGCAGTTCGAGGGCCTCCCTTTGGGGGGAATCGTATACACGGACATCAGTCGGGACGGCATGCTCGAGGGGCCGAACGTCGAGGCCACGCAGGCGCTGGCGTCCAAGACCCGGCTGCCGGTGATCGCGTCGGGGGGCGTCAGCTCGGTGGAAGACCTGGTCGCACTGGCCCGGACCCGCGTCATTTCCGGCACGATCGTGGGCCGGGCGCTGTACACGGGCGACGTCGACCTCGAGACCGCCCTGCGCGAGGTGGCGGCGTGCTGACCAAGCGCATCATCCCGTGCCTCGACGTGAAGGACGGTCGCGTCGTGAAGGGCGTGAAGTTCCTCGACCTGCGTGACGCGGGCGACCCCGTCGAGGCCGCAGAGGCCTACGACGCGCAGGGCGCGGACGAGCTCTGCTTCCTGGACATCACTGCGTCACACGAGCGCCGCGGCACCATCCTGGACCTGGTCGCACGCACGGCCGACCGCATCACGATCCCCTTCTCGGTGGGGGGTGGCGTGCGCTCGGTCGGGGACATTCGCGCGCTCCTCCAAGCCGGGGCCGACAAGGTCTCGGTCAACACCGCAGCGGTCGAGCGGCCCGAGCTGGTCGCCGAGGCTGCGGAACGCCTCGGATCCGCCAACCTGATCGTGGCGATCGACGCGCGCCGGCGCGATGCCGAGCGCCCCGAAACCGGCTGGGAGGTCTACACCCACGGTGGCCGCGAGGCGACCGGGCTCGACGCGATCGAGTGGGCGCGCCGTGTCGAGGCGTTGGGCGCCGGCGAGATCCTGCTGACCAGCATGGATCGGGACGGCACCCGGGTCGGCTACGACCTGGACCTGACCCGGGCGGTGAGCCAGGCGGTGCGGATTCCCGTGATCGCGTCGGGCGGCGTCGGGACGCTCGAGCACCTGCGCCAGGGTCTCGACGCCGGCGCGTCTGCGGTGCTCGCCGCGAGCATCTTCCACTTCGGGACGCACGACGTGCCCGAGGCAAAGCGCTACCTGGCAGAGAAGGGCGTAAGGGTCCGACCTGTCGACGAAACCACGCCACCGGCGAGGTCCTAGGTCCGACCAATTAGATGCCTGCTGGACTCGCGACCGGGCCCTGTGAGTTGCGTCACTGTGGAGGGCGTGCTAGTTTCCGCCGTCGCAGTCAACGGTTCAAGTGCCCGGTTTTGTTTGTCTTTTCGGAAACAGGTAGGATGCGGCAACAGCTCGGGAGAACTCGCCGGAACCGCAGGCTGTGGACGAGGCCGCCGTCCCCCCAGGGCGGCCCGGGGGCTGGGTAAGCCAGCATCCGTTCCCACTATCAGGTAGGTCAGGTTCGTAGTTTTTCGTTTGCAGGTTCGACACACAGCAAGTCCGACTAGGAGGGGTTCGTTCTGCCTGGAGTCAAGCTGAAGGAGAACGAGAGCTTCGAGGGAGCGCTCAAGCGCTTCAAGAAGTCGTGTGAGAAGGCGGGCATCATGTACGAGCTTCGCCGGCGCGAGCACTACGAGAAGCCAAGCGTTCGCCGCAAGAAGAAGGCGATCGCCGCGCGCAAGCGGCTGATCAAGAAGCTTCGGGCGGAGCGCTAGATCGTCGAAGCCCGGCGTCCTCGGGACGCCGGGCTTTGTCGCGTTCAGAGACCGAAACGCCGCCAGCTCCATCGCCGCCGGGTCATCGCGATCCGGAGGCACGCTACGGGGAGCTGGCCAGGGAGAGGCGCAGGGGGCTCAGCGGGTTTGGGAAGGATTCCGGAACACGTCGTCGAACAGGTGCGCCAGCGCACGGACGTCGTAGAGGTCGTCGGCCGCTACGTCGGGCTCAAGCAGTCCGGCAGCAGCCACAAGGGGCTCTGCCCCTTCCACACCGAGAAGACGCCCTCGTTCCACGTCCATTCCGAGAAGCAGATCTTCCACTGCTTCGGCTGCGGCGAGGGCGGCGACGTCTTCGGCTTCCTCATGCGCCACGACAACCTCTCCTTCCCCGAGGCCGTGCGCGAGCTGGCGCGTCAGGCGGGCGTCGAGATCCCGGAGACCGGAGAGGAGGGCAGCCGCCTCGCCACCCTGTACAAGGCCAACGAACAGGCGCTCGAGTACTTCCGCGCAGGGCTCCGCGGCGCCGCGGGCCGCAGCGCCCGCGCCTACCTGGACGGACGCGGCGTACCCGCCGACCTGCTCGACCGCTTCCAGGTCGGCTTTGCGCCGCCGGGCTGGGACGGCCTGATCCAGCACCTGGGCCGCGTGAGCCAGCCCACCGGCGTGGCTCTCGAGGCCGGGTTGATCGGTGAGCGGCGCACCGGCGACGGTCACTACGACCGGTTCCGCGACCGCATCGTGTTTCCCATCGTCGAGCCGGGCGGGCGCATCGCCGGGTTCGGCGGCCGCTCGCTGGGCTCGGATGAGCCCAAGTACCTGAACACTCCCGACAGCCCGATCTACCACAAGGGCCGGGTTCTCTTCGGCCTGGCGCTCGCCGTGGACGCCATCCGCGAGAAGGGCCGGGCGGTGCTGGTCGAGGGCTACTTCGACCTGATCGCGCTCCACCGGGCGGGTCTCGCCGAGGGCGTCGCCCCTTGCGGCACCGCGCTGACGCGGGACCACGCGCGCCGGCTGCGCCGCTACACCCGCGACGTCGTCCTGCTCTTCGACGGGGACGAGGCGGGACAGCGCGCCGCCGAGCGCTCGCTGCCGGTGCTCTCCTCCGAGGGGCTGCGCGTCAAGGCCGCGTTCCTGCCGCCGGGCGCCGATCCCGACAGCCTGGTCATGGACTCGGAGCAGGGCGAGGCGTCGCTCCGCGCCTGTGTCGATGCCGCCGTCCCGCTGCTCGACCACCTGATCGACCGGCGGCTGATGGCCTCGGCCCGGCACGCCTGGGATGCCGAAGACCGCGCGCGCGACCTGGCGCCGCTGCTCGCGGCGCTGCCCGGCGCGATCGAGCGCGAGACCTACGTTCGCAAGATCGCCAGCCAGCTCGAGCTCACCCCGACCACGGTCGAGCAGGAGCTTCGCAACGCGCGGCCGGTCGAGCGCAGTCCGCGCGAGCCCGCGCCGCCGTCCTCCAACGTCGAGGCCGTGCGCCCGGTCCAGCTCGACGCGATCACGCGCACGCTGGTAGACGCGCTCTCGACGCATCCCGCACTCGTCGACCGCGTAGACGCACTCGACGCCGCGTCCTTGCCCCCCGGCGAAGGCGCGGCGTTGCTGGTCACGCTCTGCCGTGCCGTGCACGAGCACGGAGACGCAGCCATTCCACGCCTGCTCTCGCCCTCTGCCGACGAGCTGCCGGTTCCGCTCAAGCGCGCGCTCGGCGAGATCGCCGCCCGTGCGCAACCGATCAGTCGCGAGCTCGCAGAACGCGCCGTAGGCGACTGCATCGCTCGCCTGAAGATCCAGAGCCTGGACCGCGAGACCCGGTCCATCACCGGACGGCTTGAATCCTGCAATGACGCCGCAGAACTCGACGCATTGCTGGAAAGAAAGCAGCAGAACTCGGTAGAGCGCAGAGAGCTCTGGAATCAAGTTCACCACTTGTAACGTTCAGTACCCACTCTCCCTTATCTCTCTTAGGAGTCCCCCCACCATGGCTCAGACGAAGACCCCCGGTTCCGCATCCTCGCGGCGGAGCCCCCGTGTCAAGCGCTCCCTCCAGCAGACGGCAGCTGCGGCGCAGTCCGCTCGCAGCAAGTCGGGACCGAACGGAAAGCTGACGGCTGCGAACGGCAAGCTGCCCGCAGCGAACGGTCACTTGATGTCGAACGGAGCGGCCGAGTCGCCGAGCCTTCGGCAGTTGTTGCGCAATGGCAAGGAGTCGGGCGTCGTGGACGGAGCGGCCGTGCTCAAGGCGCTCCCCGAACACATCCGCGGCTCGTCGGAGAAGCTCGAAGAGGTGGTCGAGCTGTTCAGCCGGCAGGGCATTTCGATCCGCGAGTGGAAGCCGCCCGCCCAGCTGCGCAAGCCCGAGGTGCGGCGCGCCGTCGCGTCGACCAGCGACTACGACGGCTATCGCTCCAACGATCCGGTGCGCGTCTACCTGCGCGAGATGGGAGCGGTCTCGCTGCTGACTCGCGAGGGCGAGGTCGAGATCGCGAAGCGCATCGAGGCGGCCGAGGAGCACCACTTTCTGTCCGTGCTCAAGTCTCCGATCGTCACTGCGGCGCTGCTCGACATCGGCGACGAGATCCGCAAGCGCAAGCGCGGGGTGCGCGACCTGTTTCCGACGCCCGGCGAGCACGAGCCCGACGCGCACGAGGTGCGCAAGAAGAGGCTGCTCGCCGCCCTGACGCAGACGCGGCGCTCGCAGAGTGACCTGGTCAAGCGCAGCCGCGTGCTCGCCAACAAGCGCACCGGCGAAGACACGCGCATCCGCGTCCGTGGCGAGGTCGAGGAGATCCGTCTTCGCAACGCCCGGCGCGTGATGGAGAGCGGCCTGATCAAGGACGTGATGGCGGGCTTCGCTTCCGAGATCCGCTCCTTCCTCGAGACCGTCGACGAGCAGCGCCAGGTCATCTCTCGCATGCTGAAGCCGCTGCGCCTGAGCCCCGACGAGTTCCTCCAGCTGGCCGAGCAGTCGCGCCGTCGCTCCATCCCCGGCAAGAAGGCGCTCCAGCGCCTGGGCGGGAACCCCGACGCGATCGAGATCGGCGAGAAGGAGATCATGGCCACGCAGCGTCAGATCGAGAAGCTCGAGACGACCGCCGGCTCCACCGAGAGCGAGGCCCGCCTGTCGCTGCAAGAGATCGCGATCGCGCGCGAGCAAATGCAGTCGGCCAAGTCCGAGCTGATCGAGGCGAACCTGCGGCTCGTGGTGTCGATCGCCAAGAAGTACACGAACCGCGGACTGCAGTTCCTCGACCTGATCCAGGAAGGGAACATCGGCCTGATGAAGGCCGTCGACAAGTTCGAGTACCAGCGCGGCTACAAGTTCTCGACCTACGCCACCTGGTGGATTCGCCAGGCCATCACGCGGGCGATCGCGGACCAGGCGCGCACCATCCGCATCCCGGTGCACATGATCGAGACGATGAACAAGCTGGTCCGCGCCCAGCGGCAGCTCGTCCAGAAGCTCGGCCGCGAGCCCAACCCGGACGAGATCGCCCTCGAGATGGAGATGCCGCTCGAGAAGGTGCAGATGGTGCTGAAGATCGCGCGCGAGCCGATCTCGCTCGAGACGCCGATCGGCGAGGACGAGGACAGCCACCTCGGTGACTTCATCGAGGACGAGAAGCGCCAGTCGCTGACCGACGAGGTCATCCAGCGCAACCTGGCGGACCGCACCCGAAAGGTGCTGGCGACCCTGACGCAGCGCGAGGAGAAGGTGCTGAAGATGCGCTTCGGCATCGACGAGCGCTCGAACCACACGCTGGAAGAGGTCGGACAGGACTTCGCGGTCACCCGCGAGCGCATCCGCCAGATCGAGGCCAAGGCGCTGCGCAAGCTCCGGCACCCGAGCCGCGCGCGCGTGCTGCGGGCCTTCATCGACTGATCCGCGCTCGAAATCGCCTAAAGCCAGTGGGACTTGCGGCCGAAGCTGCTCGCATGCGAGCGCTCCGCACTGCCTGCGTCCGGTTCCTGACCCCACTCCTGTTCTTGTCGCCGGTGTGGTGGAGTAGCGGCTGCGCGGTGCTCGGCACCGCCCCACCGCCGGAGCCTCTGCCCGAGCTCTGGACCGCACCGCAGAAGCCCGACGACGCCGAGCGCCTGACCCTCGAGCCGCGCGTCGGCGTCGCCCGGATCGGCGAGCCGGTGACGCTGGTGCTGCACGGGCGAGACGCCGGGGGCGCAGAGTGCTCGCTGCCGCGCCAGGGCTTCTCGCTTCGGGTCGAATCGCCAGCGTCGCCCGGCGTGGTCGAGGTGCAGTGCACGAGCGCGCACCTGGCCGCGTTCGCGCAGGTCACCTTTACCGACGCCGCGACCCTTCCGGTCGCGGACCCCTATTCCGGCGGCGTCGTGCTGTTCAAGCTGCGCGAGGCGCCGGCCTTTGCGCTGGACGCCGTCGGCCGACGCGACCTCGGCTTTGCCGGGCTCGAAGACAAGCTCCACGCGTTCGGGGCCTGGGCGATGGCGGCGTTCCCGCTCAACCTGCAGGGGCACGTCGACGAGGCGGGCCTCGCGCGCTGGGTCGCGATCGACCTGCCCAAGCGCACGAACTTCTACCAGGCGGTGTCGCTGCTGCGTGCCGACCCTGCCATCGAGCCGTCCTCGTACCTGCCGCAAGAGGCGCCGTTCGTGCGCGTGGGCGTCCGCAAGACCTGGCCCGCGCGGCTGGTCGCCGCGACGCGCGAGGACGAGTCGTTCCGCGGTCCGCGAAGACCCGACGCCACGCCGGTCTCGGTCACGGATCATCCGCTGAACCGCGCCAAGCCCAGTCGCGCGGTTCGTGCGGTCGGTGCGCCCGAGGCCTGGAAGGACGGCGTGCGCGGCCGGGGCATCGGCATCGCGATCGTAGACACGGGAGTGGACCGGCGGCAGCGCGCGCTCAGCTCGAACATCCGCGCGAAGGACGAGGAGTCCCCGGTCGAGAACGCGGACGGAAACGGCATACCGGGGGACGCACAGGGCGCCAACTTCGCGCACCTGGCCATCGCCCACTCCTACGGCCCGCCGCGGTTGGGGCTCGGTCTACACGGAGACGTGTCGGACTGGTCCGGCGCGGCCGAGGGCCGCCCGCCCGAGACGTGGGGACACGGAACCTGGATCGCCGCGCTCGCGGCCGGCTTCGATCCGCGCAGTGGAGCGGCTGGAGTCGCGCCGCAGGCCTGGCTGCTGCCCGTGGATGTGCAGGAGAACCTCCGGCCTCCCGGCAGGACCGCTCCTGCCGACGACGATCCGCGCATGCGCGACCTGCCGCGCAGGGCGAGCGCGCGCCGCTCGCTCGAGCCGCTGCGCGAGCCTCTCTGGGCGCGCGCGCTCGGCACCGCCTACGCCGCGACCGAGGGTGCGCGCGTCATCACCTGTGCCTGGCCCGCGCAGCAGCCGCACGCGCTGCTCTACGATGCGCTGCGCTTTGCCGAGGACAACTGCGCGATCCCCGTCTGCGGAGTCGAAGAGTCAGCGGACGGCATCCCCGCCCGGGGCTCGTACCCCGCGGGCTGGCGCAACGGCCGCGCCCGGCTCGACGTCTGGACCGGCGAGATCCAACCCGACCGTCTCGACCGACGGCTCGACGGCCTGATGATCGCGGGCGAGGTCCCCGACGGCCCGGTCCCGGACCTGCGCGCGCCCCGCGGCGCAGCGCGCTCCGCGAGGCTCCCGGCCTCGTGGCCCGACCGGACGCGCAGCCACGCCCGCGAAGCCGAGTTCAGCGGCCCCGGGCTGGCGGTGGGACTCGTCGCCGGCACGGCCGCACTGGCGCTGGAAGACCGCCCAGACCTGCCTCCCGACCGGCTGCGCGAGCTGATGATCGTGGGCGCCGGCCCGAACGCCACCGTCTCGGTCCCGGGCACGCTCGACGCCGTGGAGGGCCAGATCGTAGGCGGCTGCGGCGCCGCACAGCGCCCCGGCTACCAGGCCGGGAGCGACGGCAAGCCGTGGTGGAGCCGCACCCGGGTGAGCGGCTCGTCCCAGTCCGCCGGCGGCAAGAAGGTCAGCTTCCCCGCGGAGCCCGATCCGGCAAACCCCTCGGACCCAGACGAGGATTGAGTTATCCTCCGCCCCCGTCGGGGCGTAGCGCAGCCTGGTAGCGCGCTTGCTTCGGGAGCAAGAAGTCGCCGGTTCGAATCCGGCCGCCCCGACCATCGGTTTGCTTGCGAGCGCTCCCGGTTACGCGCTGAGTTTCGTCAGGCAGCGAGCACGCGAACCACGCCCCGGGGAGCGAGCGGGGGAGCGAGACACGGGTCTGCGTTGGGCGGTTGTGCCGCGAGGTTCCACTCGGTCCCGTGGGGACACCCGTCTCCGGGGAGCCCTGGAGTCGGGAAGGTGCCAGGGAGTTCCGTGGGGTCTCGTTGATTACCGGCTGAGAACGATTCTGTAACGAGCCTTGCCGCTTCGAGGCGCCGAGTCTACAGCGCGGCTCAGCTCGGAGGATCGATCCAGATCGGTGACGACCAGGCCCGCTCGCGGATCGTCGCGGGCACGCGCGGATCAGGTTCGATGCCCAGGCGGATCGCGTCGTACGTCGACCAGCGACAGGTCGGGTTCTGGATGGCCCTGACGTAGTAGAACGCGCCCTGACTCGCATCGAAGTCCTCGTCCTGCCAGGCCACCATCAGCTGCCGCGCTCCGCTTTCGCCGCGCGTCTGGCAGGAGCGGGTGTCGACAGAGGCGCCGTTGTCCGGACAGCGAAGTGTATTCGGGTCGACCTCGAGGCCGTCTGCGCAGACGACGTCCCGGACCCATTCGTGCGTTTCTCCCTCGGCGTCGATCCAACCCTTGACGATCTGAATGCGTTGGAGCGGAGCGCTCATCAAGTCGGCGCCGGCCCAGACGAAGAAGGTCGGGCTGCCGGCCCCCTCGTCCTCGGGCCGCAGCACGCCTCCCATCGGAATGCCACCCTCGGTGGCGACCGCGACCGGGTTGCGAGCGTCGGCGATCGCAGCGTCGAAGCCCCAGCCCGCGAAGAAGCGCAGGACGATGCGCGGCCCCGAGGTCGCATAGGCTTCTCGCCGCTTCATCCCCGCAAAGATCGCATCCCGGGTGTTCTCCTCGGCCCACACGGCGGCGAGACCGCCCGAGCCATGGTCCGTCAGAATCTGATTGTGAGGCTCCGCCCCCGGCCTCGTACGAAGCCGCCGGACCGCGGGCGAGCTGACCGCACCGACCTTCCCGGGGAAGTCCCACTCCTCGACGTCGCCGGGGTTCGCGTTGTGCGCGTCCGTGGCCGCGACGAAACCGAAGGCGAGGGGATTGAAGCCGTACTCGCGCTCGAGCTGCATGCCGATCTGGAGTCCCTGCCGCGCGAAGGACGACTCGAAGGCGCAGCCGGTCTCCTGCCCCTGCTCGCACGGCTCCAGGACCTGTTCGAAGGCGCATTCCTCGTCGGTCGCTCCGACACCCAGCGCGCACTCCGATGTGCCCTTCACCTGGTACATCTCCGCCAGCGGCTCGCGACGCATCCTCAGGCGCCAGTCGTCTTCGCTGTAGGTGTCGCCATCCCAGGTGTGCCGGCTGTAGAACAGGCCCCATCCCTTGTTCATGTTGTGCGGGATCGTCAGGAAGTCGCAGCGGCCCGTGCAGGTCTCTTCCAGCCCTCGCCACAGCTCGGTGGCACTTCCGACGTCTTGCGAAGAGATCGCGTGGGCCGGGAGATCGTCGCCGTTGAAGATGACGTTGCGGTGGTGCTTCCCGGCACCTTCGAGTACCGGCGAGAACTCGTAGCCGGCGAAGGTCGTGAACACGCCGGGCTCGTTGTGGCGGTCGGCCAGCTCGATGTAGCGCGCCCAATCCGACCGGCCGGCGCGCAGGCAGCGTTCCCGGCCGCCTTCGCCGCCACAGATCGGGTTGTCTTCCCGCTGCTGACGACTCCGGGGGCGATTGCGATACACCCCGGCGGGCTGAGTTGGATCGGGCTCGACCGCCATTCGGGTCTGGCGGTTCCGCAGAAACGTTGCCGCCGCGAAGCCCGGGGTCCGCATGAATCCGCACATCGCCCGCCCGGCCAGGCGCAGATCGGGCTCTGCACAACGGGTGCCCAAGCCGAAGCCTTCCGCGTGATCCGTGATGGCCATGAAGTCGAGTGGCCGCGAGAGCTGCATGAGCTCCCCGCCCGGGCTTCGGAGCGGCTCGCCGCGGGCAAAGCGGTAGGCATCCTCGATCGTCGCGGTCGTGCCGAAGAGCACCGCGTCCAGGCTCTCGACCGTGTGCACGTGGACTTCGCCCCAGTACACGTTCTTCAGCGGATCGAAGTGCCGCGGCTCCAGCGCGCGCGGCGTGGGAAGCTGGACTCGGCTGTCGTCCTGCTTTGCGTAGTCGTCGGGGGCGGTGCTCGGCGAGATCTCGCGCGACAGCTGATAGATCGGCCACACCCTCCAGCCCACCACCGCGACGGCCAGAAGAAACAGCGCGGCGAAGCCCAGCAGGATCTTCTTCAACATCGGTTAACCGCCGAAGGCTTTTGCTTCGACTGCCAGCAGCGGAGCCATGGCGCTGTGCGCCTTGACCCGTTCTACCAGTGCGGAGAACTTCGGCCACTTCGCAGCGTCGATGGTGTATTGGGCGTACCCGGCATTCACGAACGGAGAAGCCAGAGCCAGGTCGGCCACGGTGAGGTCCCCGAAGATGAAACCCTCTACCGGGACCTGGGCCTCCAGGTAGTCCAGGAGGGGCGGCAAGTTCTTGTTGATGATCTTGTCGACGGCTTCTTCGTCTGCCGGCTGCTTGAACACCCGCGGGCGCATGAAGCGCTGGAAGAAGATTCCGGCCGCGGACTCGGCCAGCACGGTGCCGCCGTACTCCTCGAACCAGTCGGCGCGGGCGCGCTGCCGCGGGTCGGTGGGGTAGACCGGCACGTCCGGGTAGGCGCCTTCCAGGTAGCGGCAGATGACCTTGGAGTCGGCGATGTTGAGCTCGCCGTCGATCAGCGCCGGTACCTTGCTGAGCGGGCTGACCTTGGCCAGCTCCGGATCGCCCGAGAAGGGCATGGACGGAATGTGCTCGTAGGGCAGCTGCTTGATGGCCAGGACGGCCATGACCTTGCGGACGAATGGAGACGCGTTGGCGCCGTATAGCTTGATCATCGGGGGTTCTATTCCTTTTCCACGGATGGTTGAGTCAACGTCTAGCCTAGAGGTGCGGAGTTTCGTCAGGCAGCCGGCGCGCTGAACACGCCCCGGGGAGCGAGCTGGGGAGCCGGCACCTTGAGGGAGTAGGGCGAGATCGGGATGCCGATCAGGCGCAACGGTTGGTCGGGCATGGGGACATACTCAAGCACGCGTAGCTAGCGCTCTTCCCGGCAACTCGGCCTTCGGCGGTCAGTCGGAACCCCTCCGCCTTTCAGACATTCTCTGAAAGTGCGCCATGGCGTTTGGCTCGAGGGTCGCGCCTCTTCTATTCCCCAGGGCGACCGCGGGCGGTTCCGACACCGGCAGGGTGAGCTCGAAGCGCTGGCTTGTGGGGATGTCACAGACCTCGTCGTCACAGCACTGCCAACTGACTTCGCCGGAGATCGTGATCGCTGCCGCGTCGCTGCCGGCAGAGCCGTTGACGGTCAGCGGCAAGCGCAGTTCGAACACATCGTGATGTACCTGGAAGGACTCTTCCGTGCCGGCAAGAGCATGGGGTTCGCTCGTCGGTCGAACGACCGGACGCTGGACGAGGCGTTCGTTTTCATCGAGCGTTACCTCGACGGCTGCAGCTCCTTGCGGCGCAGGTTTCGCGTAAACGTGGCGGCCTGTCGGAACGCTGAAGCGCACGACGAGATCCTTCTGCACCATGGGCGCGAGGTTGTCGCCGTCGAGCGCGACGCGCACCTGAACCTCCTCCGGTGCAGCCTCGTTGGGCTTTGATTCCAACATGGGTTGGCCCTGCGCCGCCCGCAGCAACTGCTCGGGCCCCGCACGCAGGGCCAGGTTGTTGTCGAAAAACTTGTGGGTGATCGCACCTTCCGCGCTCACCACATAGGTGCCGGGGTACGGGATCCCGTACCAGGGATGAGCGTTCGGGTCGATCAGGGTATTCAGGATGCTGAACGACCGGATGACGTCTGAATCCGGATCGGACAGCAGGGTGTAGGTGATGCCGTGGGCAACGCCGAAATCCCTGAGCGCGTCCGCCTCATCGTAGCTCAAGGCGTACACGGCGACGCCCGCCGCATCGAAGTCCTGCATGCCTTTTTGCAGCTCGACCAGCTGCGCACGGCAGGGGGGTCACCAGACCGCGGAGCGGTAGAAGACGAACACCGCCGGCCTTCCGGCTCGGTGCGCGTGCAGATCGAATTGGGTCGCGTCCGCCGCAATGCAGCGCGCGTCCGGCATGGCGTCGCCGATTTCCGGCCCGGTAGGGAAGTCGCCACGAGGATCGCTCCTGGGGCCCGTGCCTGGCTGAACCGGGCCAACGAAGCCGTCATGATCCTGCCAGCCCGTGCCCGTCCGGGTCCCGCGTGTCTCCAGCTCTGGCTGCATACCGTCCTCCCGTTCCTGAGTTAACAAGTTTAACACCAAGAGAACGCCCTCCGAACCCGAGTTCAGTCTCTCTACTTGGTGTGAGCGATCGGCAACGGGCCGGTGATAGACTCGCAAGATCATGAGCAAAATCACTCTCTATGGGGCACCCGCATCCTTCTATACCGGCCGGGCGCGCAGCTACCTCATCAAGGCGGGGCTTGCCTATCGCGAGATCGCGCCGAACACCCTTCACTACCGCGACACCGTTCTGCCGAAGGCCGGCGGCCGCCGGGGTATTCCAACCCTCGAGACCGAAACGGGCGAGGTCATCCGGGACGGCGCGGCGATCATCGACCACTACGAAGCGCGGAACGGTCATCGCTTCTCTCCGACGACGCCAAAGCAGAGGGTCCTGAGCCGATTGTTCGACGTGATCGGTGCCGAGGGTTTGCTCCGGCCTGGCCTGCACTACCGGTGGGACTTCCCGGACCTGAATCATGACTTCCTGGTCTTTCACTTTGGAGCCGCGATGCCGAGCTTTCTCGACCGCGCGGCTCTGACCAAGATGGCCATGCAGGGGGCGCGCACTGCGGGTCAGCTGTGGGGCGCCGTACCGGCGACGTTCAAGATCATCGAGGAGCTCTATCTGGAGTTGCTCGAACTGCTGAACGCGCACTTCTCAGATCAGCCCTATCTGCTCGGCGGCAAGCCCTCGATCGGTGACTTCGGCATGATCGCGCCGTTCTATGGGCACCTGGGCCGCGATCCGAAGCCGCTCTCGCTGATGCAGGAGAAAGCTATCCGGCTCTTCAGGTGGGTGGAGCGGATGAATCGGCCGGAGCTAGACGTGGGCGAGTTCGAGGTTCAGGACGACGCCTACCTTTCGGACGACAACGTCCCCGACACACTGATCGCCGTGCTGAAGCACCTCGCCGTGGACTTCGTGCCCGAGACGAAGTCGGCTGCGGACCTCATCAACGCATGGATCGATGCCCAGGACGAGCTTCCTCCGGGCACCGTGGCTGCTCGGAGTGCGGGTCAAGCAACCTTCGAGGTCCGGGGCACGACCATCAGTGCGATGGCGCAGCCGTATCGCTTCTATCTACTGAAGCGCGTGCAGGACGAACATGCCGCACTGGATGACGCGGCCAAGGCCGAGGTCGAGGCCATGTTGGCAGCCTGTGACATGACCGACGTCCTGGGCATCCGTTTGTCGCGCGACATCGGCCGCGAAAACAACATGGAAGTCTGGTCGTAGTTTCATGTCTTCACGCAGGTCGACCTGCTCCGGTGCCCCGTCTGCAAAGGCCGACTCCGCATTCGCACCGTCATCCACTCTACGGCGAGCG